>JANOCH010000737.1:0-11758 GCA_031412015.1 Chitinophagaceae bacterium | reverse complement strand
TGCCAGCAGCACCAAGACCTCCATAACATCTGCTGTTTCTAATGACGTAACGAATTATGAAGTCAGGATAAGGTTAGACAAGGAGTCTTATAACGACCTGATTGATCCAACAAAACCAAAAAAATTTCCCTTCCGCCCCGGAATGAACGCCAATGCAGAGATCAAAACCAAAAGACATGATAACGTATTGGCAGCGCCTATCACGGCTGTTAATGCCAGGGTAAAGGGAAGCGACCAGAGCGTTGCCGATAAAAAGAAAGAATCATCGGTAGGAAAGGATGAGGAAAACCAGGACAATGAACCGGTTGTTTCTATAAGCGATGAATTAGAGGAAGTGATTTTCGTATTACAAAAGGATGGAACGGTTAAAAAGCTGGTAGTAAAATCGGGGATACAGGATATTAATTATATAGAAATCGTCAGCGGACTCAGCGGTGGAGAGGAAGTGGTAGTGGGTCCCTATAATGCGATCAGTAAAACGTTAAAGGATGGAATGCAGGTAAAAGTAGTGGCGAAGGAGAAATTGTTTGAGAAAAAGAAGTAAAAGTCTGAACCATGATTTAGGAGGATTTTGTGGATTAATAAGATATTGAAAGAGTTTCCGGTTGGGAACTCTTTTTCTTTTTAATATCTTCTGCTATTACCGCGGGATTGATGCTGAATATATTCAGGCCCTGAATACAATAAAGTGCTAAAGTATTTTATTATTTAAATAACCTTTCACTGGCTCTTTCTTAATTTTATTTCCTCTTAATCTTTTAAATCATCCCAAATCATGGTTCAGACATTTGGTGTAATAGGCAGTGGTAGTTGGGCGACGGCATTGGTAAAAATTTTGACAGATAACGGAAATACTGTGAACTGGTGGATACGGAATGAAAAAAGTATTGAGCATATTCAGCGTCGTCGTCATAACCCGCATTACCTGCATTCAGTAAATTTTGATGTTTCACTGCTTTCCATGTCGGCAAACATCGATCAGGTTGTAAAGAATTCTGATATTCTTATTATTGCTGTTCCTTCCGCTTATATAGAACAAAGTATTGGTCATTTGCGACCGCAGGATTTGGAAGGAAAAAAGATCGTGTCGGCCGTAAAAGGTATTTTACCAGAACAAAATATCCTGCTAAATTATTACCTGCAGCAAAAATTCAATTTTCTGATAGAGGATTACTTTGCAGTATTGGGGCCCTGCCATGCAGAAGAAGTAGCAGCTGAGAAATTGTCCTACCTGACTTTTTCAGGGTTGGATGTAGCTACTGCATCAACCATAGCGTCTCATTTTTCAACAGGCTACATTAATACCATTATAAATCATGATATACTGGGAGTGCAGTATGCAGCCGTATTAAAAAACATCTATGCGCTGGGAGCTGGCATTGCCCATGGACTGGACTACGGAGATAATTTTCAAAGTGTATATATCGCCAATAGTGCTGATGAGATGGCGGAGTTTCTAAAAAAATTTGGCGCCGAACATATCGTGGTGGGAGAGCATGAGGGTGAAGATCCCATTACCCACCGCCGTACACCTAACTATGCGGCATCGGTTTATCTCGGTGATCTGCTGGTGACCTGTTATTCCCTGTATAGCCGCAACAGGACTTTTGGCAACATGATCGGCAAAGGTTATTCAGTAAAGGCGGCACAGTTGGAATTGAATATGGTGGCGGAAGGGTATAATGCCGCCAAATGTATTTATAATATCAATAAATCCGTAGAGGCACCAATGGCTATAGCAGAAACTATTTACAAAATATTATGGGAAAATATAAAACCTGCCGATGCATTTAAACGTATAGAAGAAGTGCTGGTCTGATATTTAGGTTTGAAGTTTTAGGTTCTGAGGATAAAAAAAGTAAAGCGGAGAACTATAAAACTTAGCGACATGCCTTTTTCTTATCATGGTTTTGTTCCAGCTGCAATTTTAATAATGATCGTTTCGCTTGTGGTCGGCGAAATATATAAGAGATATAAAGATCGCCGCCATCATCATTGACCGGTAAAAAGATCCGCCGCAATACCATCCGCCAGTAATTTTCCTGCGTTTGTTAGTTTTAAAAAATTGTTCTCCATTTTTATAAGACCGGTTTCAATATACTTCTTGCTGGCAGCCCTAAGTTCGAGCCCGACGGCTTTATCTATTTTAGAAAGATTCAATCCTTCTGCCGTTCGCAGAGAGATCATGATATATTCATTCAGTTTTTGAATGGTAGTCAATTCTTCTTTTTCAAATGGAATGATGCCTTTATTGATGGAATCGATATAGCTGTTGTTGTTGGCTATATTCCACCACCTGGTGTTTCCGTCGAAGGAATGAGCAGAAGGCCCGAATCCAATATATTTTTTTCCCTGCCAGTATGATGAATTATGGCGGCTGCGAAAACCGGTTTTGGCAAAATTGGAGATCTCATAATGTTCGTAACCGGCTTCCTCCAACCATTGCATCAGTAGTAAAAATTGGTCCGATTGCTTATCCGGATTAATGTCTGCTGATTTATGTTGTCGGATTAATTTGTCCAAAGGCGTTTTTGGCTCAACGGTAAGGGCATAGCAGGAAAGATGTGGAATATTCAATGCAATGGCTTGGTCTACATTTTGTTTCCATTTTTCGTTGGTCAAACCTGGAGTTCCATACATCAGGTCGATAGTAATGTTATCAAAACCGCTAACTGCCAACTGCAAACTGTCGACTGCCTGTTGAGCACTATGCGCTCGGTTCATCCATTTCAGGTCTTCGTCAAAAAAACTTTGTATGCCTATGCTCAGGCGATTGATGCCTGTAGCTTTCCAGTCTTCCAATCGATCCCCGTTAATATCGTCAGGGTTCGCCTCCAGGGTTATTTCAGCACCTGGTAAAACGGTAAAAGAGGATCGTAGTTTTTGAAGTATAACGGCAATCTCTTCTTTTGAACATAGACTGGGGGTTCCGCCGCCAAAGTAAATGGTTTCTATGGCTTCACCGGTTAAATATTTTTGCTGTAATTCCACTTCTTTCAATAAAGCAGCGATCAGTTCGTTTTTATACCGCAACGATGTAGAAAAGTGGAAATTGCAATAATGGCAAGCCTGCTTACAAAAAGGAATATGAATATAAATGCCCGCCAAAGTATTGGTGATTTAATGAATATTTTTACAATCCCCGTCTCCCTTGGGGAGAAGGGAAGGGTTGAGGGTATGACAAAATTAAGACTGCAAATATTGGTTCCTGTTTTTTTATTGCTGTCCGCGTATTCTGTCGCACAAAACAATTTTCCTCTTCACATAAGCAGCATCGACAAGGATTCAACTTTTATTATATCCAATCTCGGGCTTCAGACAGCATTTGCAAACCGGAATGACTGTGTAAATTATATTAACCAGCTACCAGCCTTTCTACAGGCAAAGGGTTATGTTACCGCCTCATTGGATAGCATAGTTTACGATTCTGTCTTCGCCAAAGTTGTAGTATATGTAGGCGACAGGTATGAGTGGGCGCAACTGGATACCAGGCAAATTGATCCTTCCATTTTGCAGGCTATTGGCTGGAGGGATAAAGTATTTGTCGATAAACCCATGGATTTTTCACAGGTACAGCTATGGCAGGAAAAAATTCTGAACCATATGGAGAATAGCGGCCATCCCTTTGCAAAAGTTTACCTGGACAGCTTGCTACTGGATAAGGAAAAGGTTTGGGCACAATTAAAATTGGAGAAAGGGCCATCTTATAAAATTGATAGCATCCGGATACTGGGAAATGTAAAAATTGATAATAATTTTCTACAACGATATCTCGATATACAAAACGGAAGTTTGTTCAGCAGGGAAAAACTGCTACGTGTGACCAGGAGAATGCGGGAACTGACTTATGTAGAAGAAGAATATCCTGCTAAACTTGTTTGGCTGGGAACAGGTTCGGTACTGGAAATGTACCTTAAACAAAAAAGGAGCAGCCAGGTAAATGTGCTGGTTGGTTTTTTGCCCAATAATGATCAGCTCTCCTCCAAAAAAATATTAATAACCGGCGAAGCAAACCTGAATCTGAAAAATGCATTGGGAGCCGGCGAAACCATCGGTTTAAACTGGCAGCAACTACAAGTCAAGTCACCGCGGCTGAATGTCATTTACCAGCATCCCTACCTTTTCAAAAGTCCGATCGGTCTTGATTTTGCTTTTGATATGTTTCGCAAGGACAGCACATTCCTAAATGTCAATTTTCAATTGGGGGCACAGTATATTTTGAATATTAATCAGTCCGGGAAGGTATTTGTGCAACGGGTGCAAACTATCGTTAACGGAATCAACAAAAATTTCATTTTACTGAACTACCGGTTACCGAATGAAGCGGATGTAAGTTCGGTAAATGTAGGGGTCGATTATGAGTACAATACCACCAATTATCGTCTAAACCCTACGAAAGGAAATGAGTTTCGCATCATAACATCGGTAGGTACAAAAAAAATAAAGAAGAACAGTGAAGTATTGGAACTGAAAGATCCGGTAAATCCTTCATTTAATTTTGAAACATTGTATGATACGATCAAATTAAAAAGTTACCAGTTTCGAATTCGGGCATCGGCGGCAAAATATTTTCCATTAGGCAGGCAAAACAGGAGTACTGTAAAGACGGCCATCAACGGTGGATTTTTTCAAAGTGGAAATGTATTTCGGAATGAATTGTTTCAAATCGGAGGTTATAAACTCCTCCGCGGCTTTGACGAAGAAAGCCAGTATTTATCACAGTTTGTGATTGCTACGGCTGAATACCGGTACCTGGTGGGGCAAAACTCATTCTTCTTTGCTTTTACTGACGGAGGCTGGGGCAGGAATAATAGCCAGAACACCGATGTGAGCTATACGTATTTTGGTACAGGATTAGGCCTGGCCTTTGAAACAAAAGTGGGGATATTTAACCTGGCCTGGGCCGTTGGCAAGCGCAGCGACCTTGAGTTTAATCTAAGGCAGTCCAAAATTCACTTTGGATTTGTGAACTATTTTTAATGAAGTAATGATTTCATGATTTTACTTATGAATTTGTCACTTCGCCTGCTATTTTTGCAATTCAATCAAGTCTACTTGCTGCGTTCCTTTTTCCTTATAGTGTTTTTTCTAGTTGTGTCCGTATCAGTTACAGCCCAAACTGATGTTGATTCTTTACCTGTTTCTATTGGCGATACTGCTTTAACCAAAGACAGCAACGTTGTTAAAAGTGACTCTATCAAGTCATTATTGCCGGAAAGCGATTCCGTCTCAAGGAGGCCTTTTCAAGGGGACACTTTGTGGAATTCAGTCGTTGACATTCCCCTGCAGGTTCAAGTACTACGCCGGCATCCATATTTCAATTTTTATACAAAACCGGTGGCATTCCGCTCTGATGTAAAGCAATTTCGGGGCAAGGAGATGTTGTTTTATGTAATTGTCGCTTTACTGATGATTTTTGCCTTGTTAAAACTGGGCTTTGCAAAATATTTTAATGATCTGTTTAGAGTTTTCTTCCGTACTACACTAAAGCAACGCCAGATCAAGGAACAATTGATCCAGACTCCGTTGCCTTCCCTGATCTTCAACGGATTTTTTGTAGCAAGCGCAGGGCTTTATGCTAATCTTGTACTACACTACTATGAATTTACACCAGTAGATAATTTTTGGCTCTTATATCTCTATTGCTGTATCGGTCTGTCCGTGATCTACCTGGTAAAATTTGTGGGTTTAAAAATTTGCGGTTGGCTTTTTAACATGCAGCAGGCGGCGGATTCGTATATATTCATCGTTTTTATTATAAACAAGGTCATCGGTATTTCGCTTTTACCTTTTCTTGCTTTGTTAAGCTTTACCGATGGAACCATACATACAGTCAGCCTGGTATTATCCTGGTGCTGTATAGGGGGTCTTTTTTTATACAGGTTTATTTTGGGTTACGCAGCTATTCGTAACGAGGTCAGGTTCAATCTTTTTCACTTCTTTTTGTACCTCTGTGCTTTTGAAATAGCTCCCCTATTATTGATTTACAAGGTTTTACTCTTCTTTTTATAAGGAGAATTACATAGCTTTGCACACAAATTCAGCCGCACCGAACATGGTAAAAAATGGGGTTATAAAGGCCAACGATTCGCAGGCCAAAACGATTAATACGATACTGATCACCCAACCAAGGCCCGAAAGTGATAAGTCGCCGTACTTTGAGTTATCCAGAAAATATAATCTGGAACTTGATTTCCAACCATTTATAAGATTGGAAGGCATACCTTCCCGGGATTTTCGCAAACAGAAGATTGATATACCCAACTATACAGGCGTAGTATTTACCAGCAGAAATGCCATTGACCATTTTTTCCGTACCTGCGATGAAATGAAAGTTAGTGTTTCCCAGGACACCAAGTACTTCTGCATTACCGAAGCCGTAGCGCTATATCTTCAAAAATTCATTTTATATCGTAAAAGAAAGGTTTTTTATGGAGCCGATGGCACCAATAAAAGCATGTTTGATGTGATAAATAAACACAAGGGGAATGAGAAATTCCTGTATGTGTGTTCAGAGAATCAGCAGGACAATGAGATCGTAAACTGGCTCAAGACGAATAATTGTGAGTTTGCATTGGCTTTTATGTACCGTACGCAAAGCAATGATGTAAAAGAATTATTGGCCAGTAAAAACTATGATGTCATTTGTTTTTTCACCCCAAGTGGTATAAAGAGCCTTTTTGACAACCTTCCAAAATACAAGCAAAACGGAACGGTTATCGGTACTTTTGGAGGAAACACTACAAAAGCTGCCGAAGAAGCCGGCCTGGTTCTTGAGATCAAAGCTCCGCAGCCTCAGGCGCAAAGTATGGTAGCTGCATTGGATAAATTTTTGGCTGAAGTTTCTAAGAAGAAATAAGCAAATTAAGATACTTGGAAGGACACCCGGACACGGTGTCCTTTTTCTTTTTCATACCACCCTATTCTGCGAACTTTGGGGCAATGCATAAATACAATAACAAACTTATTAATGAGACGAGTCCTTACCTGCTTCAGCATGCTCATAATCCAGTAGAATGGTATCCGTGGGGTGATCAGGCACTGAAAAAAGCAAAGGCCGAAAACAAACCTATTCTCGTTAGTATCGGCTATGCTGCCTGCCATTGGTGTCATGTAATGGAACGGGAAAGTTTTGAAGACGAGAATACGGCCTCATTGATGAATGAAAATTTCATCAATATCAAAATAGATCGTGAAGAAAGGCCTGACCTTGACCACATTTACATGGATGCTGTTCAGGCTATGACCGGAAGTGGCGGTTGGCCGCTTAATGTCTTTCTCACACCCAATGCTAAGCCTTTCTATGGCGGTACCTATTTTCCTCCTGTCCGGGCCTACAATCGTGCCTCCTGGCAGGAAACTTTGCAAGGCGTAATAACGGCGTTCAGTGAGAAGAGAAGCGAAATAGATGCACAAGCCGAAAATCTTACGGAGCATTTATTAAAATCGAATTCATTTGGTCTTCAAAAACTTGAGGATACGGAAGGATTGTTCACAAAAGAAAAGTTGCAGGAAGCATTTGAAAACCTGATGAAAACTGCGGATAAAGAATGGGGTGGTTTTGGCAAAGCGCCAAAGTTTCCTCAAACTTTCAGCATCCAATTTCTGCTACGTTATTCGCATTTTTTTGACGAGAAGTTAGCGCTTACTCAGGCATTATTAAGCCTTGACAAAATGATCGAAGGAGGGCTTTATGACCAGGCCGGAGGTGGTTTCGCCCGATACTCCACCGATACTGAATGGTTGGCACCACATTTTGAAAAAATGCTCTATGATAACGCATTATTAGTAGCGGTATTAAGTGAAGCATATCAACTTACAAACACAGAAAGGTACGGAGAAGTGATAGCTGAAACAATGGAATTTATTAAAAGGGAAATGCTTCACCCACAAAACGGATTTTATTCGGCCCTGGATGCTGATAGCGAAGGAGAAGAAGGCAAATTTTATGTTTGGAAAAAGGAAGAAGTAGAGCTTTTGCTTGGCAACGATGCGGCTATCTTTTGCGATTACTATGATGTATCTGAAAAAGGCAATTGGGAAGAAAAAAACATTCTACGCGTTAAAAAACCGTTGGAGTTATTTGCAGTTGATCATAGTATCGCTGTTCACCAATTAAAAGGAATATTAGCGAACGGAAAGATCAAATTGCTGGAGCAGAGGAATGGAAGAGTCAGACCCTTGTTGGACGATAAAATAATACTTGGTTGGAATGCTTTAATGAATACTGCCTGTAGCAAGGCTTTTGCTGCAACTGGGAATGAAGAATACCGGAAGCTTGCTATCGACAATATGGAATTTTTGTTGAAAAATTTTACCACCGCAGATCCCGACGAATTTTATCATACCTGGAAAAATGGCCTGTCAAAATTTCCTGCCTTTTTGGATGACTATGCTTTTTTGATCGAGGCCCTGATCCGACTGCATGAAATAACTGCAAATACGGGCTGGCTAATGAAGGCAAAGGCGATAACTGAAACGGTGATTGAAAATTTTACTGAGCCGGAAACGGGTCTCTTTTTTTACACAAGATCAGACCAGGATGACGTAATAGTCCGGAAAAAAGAGGTTTATGATGGAGCTGTGCCATCAGGAAATGCAGTCATGGCGGGTGTGCTTTACCAGTTGTCAATATTTTTTGACAAAAATGATTGGAAGCAGAGGAGCCTGGATATATTATCCTCTCTGGGTCAGGCTATTATCCGCTATCCAACCTCGTTTGGATGTTGGAATTGCCTGTTATTGGAAATGGCCACCGGTACGGTCGAAGTGGCGATCACGGGAAAAGATTTTAGTTTAACACATACTGAGCTACTTATGCAATTCGTTCCACAGAAGATATTAATGGCAACGTCTGTTGAAAATGAGCAATTTGCTTTACTGGCCGGAAAGTCAATAAATGTAACCCCATTAATATTCGTATGCAAGAGCTTTTCTTGCTTAAAACCAGTGAGTTCTGTAGACGAAGCCATGGACCTGATAAAGGGGTCAAAAAGGGCCAATTAATTTTGTGTTAATACAATAAAATATGCTTAATATGCGTTAGAATAATTACGTCGTAAAACCCACTTTGGACTAACGAAATTAAATTGTAACGTTGTGGAGAATAAACCTAAAAATCACATTTGCTCCAATACCCTTAAGAGTATGAAAATGAAAAACCCTAATTACGCATTTCTCGCAGTTGTCTGCATTTCTATGCTTTCCGGCTGCGGAATCCTGGGAAAGAAAAACAAAAGTGGTGGTAGCCTGCCCAGTGATGGACAGGTTCACGGCATTTCTCCCGGCAACAGGTACACGCTTCCCAAACCTCCGGGTATGGTTTACATACCTCAAGGTACATTCCATATGGGGCCCAGTGACGAGGATCCTGCTTATGCATTTAGCTCCCGTAATCGTTCCGTTTCTATTAGTGGCTTCTGGATGGATGCTACCGAGATAACCAACAACGAGTACAGGCAGTTTGTATTTTGGGTTCGCGACTCTGTTGCTGCCCGCAAAATGGGTAAAGTAAAAGCTGGTGCTGATGGCAATGAGTATGTTGATTGGGCAGCCATGAAGCAAATGAAATGGGATGATCCTAAAACTATAGAAGCACTCGGTAATACCGATCTGATACTGTCTCCTGAAGAAAGGATTTTTGGCAAAAAGGAAATAGACGTTTCTAAACTGCTGTATCATTCAGAAACATTTGATCTGAAAGAGGCTGCTAAAAAGGAAAATGCAGGTAAATCCCGTTCCAAGTTTATTATCAAAAAAGATGTTGGTATTTATCCGGATACATTGGTTTGGATCCGTGATTTCTCTTATTCGTATAACGAACCAATGACAAAACGTTACTTTTCACATCCTGCATTTGGCAACTATCCTGTTGTAGGTGTAAACTGGAAACAAGCCTCAGCGTTTTGCGAATGGAGAACTCAATATCTGAATGCATTCCTGGATAGCAAGAAAAGAGTGCAGGAATCAGACTTCCGCCTGCCTACAGAAGCACAGTGGGAATATGCAGCCCGTGGTGGTCGTTCACAATCTATGTTCCCATGGGGTAACTATTACCTTCGTAATAAAAAAGGATGTTTAATGGCCAATTTCAAACCTGGCCGTGGTAACTATCCGGAAGATGGCGGATTCTATACAGTAAGAGCCGATGCATACTGGCCAAACGATTACGGTCTGTATTGTATGTCAGGTAACGTAGCAGAATGGACTTCCTCGATATACTATGAAGGCCGTAATAACTTCCAGCATGATATGAACCCTGATGTTCGCTGGAATGCAAAAGATGATGATCCCCCGCTGATGAAGCGTAAAATAATTCGTGGTGGAAGCTGGAAAGATGTTGGCTACTACCTGCAAACAGGTACCAGCACTTACGAATACCAGGATACAGCCAAATCTTATATTGGTTTCCGCAGTGTAATTGACCTGCCAGCCGCTCCTCAAAAAGGCCGTCGTTAATAACAAATTTTACAGGAGGTCTTTTTCTCAGACCTCCTGTTTTTTTAATACAATTTTTTCTCTTTCCAATCGTTTTAATTAAAATTTAATAATCCATAAAAACGAACCCCTTATGTTATTCTTTAAAACCCAAAAAGGCCAGGTAGTACTTAATTTCCTCTTTAGCTTTTTTGCTGCAGTGGTAATCTTCGCGGCAATGATGAAAATCCTTCACTGGAAAGGCGCTGATGAAGCGATCATGGTTGGACTGATTGCTGAAGCAATTGTGTTCCTAGTAATGGCATTCCTCGTTCCTCCTCCTGAAGAACCACATTGGCAGCGTTATTTCCCGGACATTAATCACCACCCTGATCTTGATCCTAACTTCAAACCAACTCCGCTTACATTAGCTGCAGGAGGTTCTGGTAACCCTGCTTTAAATAAATTGGATGATATGTTGCGTGAAGCAGATATCACTCCTGCTAACCTTGGTCGTTTAGGCGACAACTTTAAAAAATTAGGTGGTACAGTAGACCGCATGGCTGACATCACTGATGTAGTAGCTGCTACCGGCGACTATACAGCTAAAACACGTGAAGCTGCTACAGCTCTTGGCACCATGAAAGATGCTTATATCGGTGCTGTAAACAGCATACAGCATTTCACACAGGCTGCAGACGGAACCAAGCAGTTTCATGAGCAGGTAACGGTATTGACTAAAAACCTGTCGTCATTGAATACTATTTATGAACTGGAATTACAGGACACCAATAATCATCTGAAAGCGATGAACAAATTCTACAGCAACCTGACGCAGGCTTCTGAAGCTATGCAGGGTAGTGTAGAAGATGCTCAGAAAGCAAAAGATCAGATCGCATTATTGGCAAATAACCTGGGCCGCCTGAACAATGTTTATGGCAATATGCTCAGCGCTATGCAAGGCCGTAATTAATAAGATCAGAATAATAAAGGGTTCGTTTTAAATTTTTAAAATAGAAATCCCGTATCCTAAGAATTTTAGAAAAGTCACCATTTCTTAAAACAAAAACCAAATCATCATGGCTTTACCTCGTGAGCCGCGGCAGAAAATGATCAACATGATGTATCTCGTTCTTACAGCCTTATTGGCTCTGAACGTTTCATCTGAGATATTGAATGCCTTCAAAACGGTTAATAAAAGCTTGGAGACCACCAATGCTGTTATCAATACATCCACCGCTGATATCATGAAGTCTTTGCAAGAAAAGACGACTGATGAAACTTCCAAAGTGAAAGCCCAAATCTGGTATCCGAAAGCCCAACAGGCCCAGGCCCTCAGCAC
>JANOCH010000736.1:0-11837 GCA_031412015.1 Chitinophagaceae bacterium | reverse complement strand
GCTTTTATCATATCACGAATGCTGAAAACAGGGAAGTCGTGATAGTAGGGCTGATTAGTGTCGGGGTTAGTACTTAGCGGCGAAATGCTGCCATAAGGACTTCCTGGTTTGTTGACACAAATGATAAAGTATTTTGCCGGATCAAAGAATCGCCCTTCTCCCACCAGGCCTGGCCACCATTCAAGCGGATTGCTGTTGGCGGTTAGCGCATGAAAGATCCATACCACATTTGTCTTTGCGGCATTCAGTTTTCCATGCGTTGTATAAGCCAGGTGATAACCCGGAAGGGTTACACCTGACTCTAACGCAAAAGGTTTATCCTGGTTAAAAACAGTTAACATATTATCCTACCAGTTCTTTTGAAAATACTTTTTGAAATGCCTGCTCGATATCAGCTTTGATATCCTCAATATGTTCAATCCCTACGCTGATACGAACCTGGTTGGGTTGTACGCCGGCGGTTATTTGTTCGGCGGTGCTTAATTGTTCGTGTGTCGTGGACGCCGGATGAATAACCAGGGTTTTTGCATCGCCAACATTCGCCAGGTGACTTACCAATTTCAGCGAGTCAACAAATTTAGCTGCATTTTCCTTTTCACCTTTTACACCAAAATTCAACACACCACCAAAGCCATTGGGCAGGTATTGTTTTGCTAAAGTATTATAGGGGCTGCTCTTCAAACCGGGGTATTGTACAAAATCAACAGAAGGATGTTGCTCCAGCCATTCTGCCAATGCCAGGGCATTATCAACATGACGCTGTACTCTCAGGGACAGAGTTTCCAATCCCTGTAAAAGAAGAAATGAATTGAAAGGACTCAACGAAGGACCAAAGTCACGAAGGCCTTCTACTCTTGCACGGATGGCAAAAGCGACATTGGGCATGCCTAATGGATTTCCTTCGCCGAAAATGTCCCAGAATTTTAAACCATGGTAACCTTCACTTGGTTCGGTGAACTGCGGGAATTTTCCATTACCCCAATTGTAATTTCCACCATCAACGATAACACCGCCAATGCTGGTACCGTGTCCGCCGATCCATTTGGTAGCTGATTCTACCACAACATGGGCGCCATGCTCCAATGGACGGAACAGGTATCCCGCGGCTCCAAATGTATTATCTACGATCAGTGGCAGGTCATACTCTTTGGCCAGGTCGGCGAATTTTTTGAAGTCGGGGATGTTGAGGCGGGGATTGCCAATTGTTTCCAGGTAAAATGCCTTTGTATTCTTGTCAATATGTTTTACAAAGCTTTCCGCATCGTCACCATCCGCGAAACGGGCTTCAATTCCAAGACGTTTAAAAGCCACCTTGAATTGATTATAGGTACCACCATAGAGGTAAGTTGTTGTAACAAAATTATCTCCTGCCTGCAAAATATTATTCAACGCTAAGAATTGTGCCGCCTGTCCCGAGCCTGTTGCCAGTGCCGCAACGCCACCTTCCAGTGCTGCCATACGCTGTTCAAATACATCTGTGGTGGGATTCATGATGCGGGTATAGATATTACCAAACTCTTTCAGACCAAAAAGATTGGCTGCATGTTCTGAATTGTTGAAAGCATAGGAGGTGGTTTGATAGATAGGAACAGCTCTTGCTTTGGTTGTTGGATCAATTTGTTGTCCTGCATGAAGCTGCAATGTTTCGAAGCGATAGTTACTCATAATACCATGTTTTAAGATGTTTTAAAAAAATGTCTCAGGAAATCAAAATTCAATAAGTAATTAACAATTGTCAATAGCCGAAACCGGGGAGATCAAAAGGCCGTTTCAACATAGGGATCAAAAATGAACTAAACCGCAAAGCCATTTAAGCCGGTTTTAATACTCTATAAATTTAGTGGACTTTTTATGTTCCAATCGTTTTTCAACCTGTTAATTTTTTGTTGCTGTTGGCAAAAGGTTTCGACACCTGCAAGAAACGGTAACGGAAAGCCCGTACAAACAGTATTTGATCAGTTATTACCATTTGTTGAGCCGTAAGCTGTTTCTGTTTATCAGCCCGAATCAGCGTTTCGCCAACAACAATTAAACTACCTATCAGAAAGATGGAACTGGCCTGGAAACATTTCAATACAGGAGCCATAAAAAAAGCCCACCCGATAAATCAGATGAGCTTTCAAATATTTTGTGCAGATATTTCGAAGCTTTGAATCTGACTTATCGGTCCGCCGCGGCGGATGGAATTGGCACCTTTTCTCTTTATCATTCCGGATTGTACGGAGAATAATAAAGGGGTAGGTTGTCAAGGCTTCATCGGGCCATTACCCTCTGCCTTTCTTGATAAGTGTCCGGTAATTACCGGGAATAAAGAACTGCCGCAAAGATAGGAGGGATGATCAGCAATTGCCAAAAATTTTTTAGCAGTTTTTTCAGAGAGACCTGGCAGCGGCAATAAAATCGGGACAAGTATCTGCTTAACTTCTATTTATGTATGACGGTGTTGGCGGCACAAAATAAAAAAGAGGCTGCTTTTCAGCAACCTCCTCCATGGACGATCAAAAAATCTTCAATTATTTATTACTGTGCAATTGCTGCGGCAGTAGTTTCTATCACTTTGTTTCCTGTGTAATGAAGGGCTTTAACCTTAGCTACTTTAGCCGTTGGTTTTTTTGCTGTTTTAGCTGTTTTCTTTTCAAGCTTTTCTGTTTCTTCAACTGCAGGCTCCTTTGTCATGAATACAGTTGCAGGATCTTCAGCTTTGTAAGTGCAACCGATGCATACACTCAATACATTAGCATCTTTATCATAGATCAATACACCTTCAGGTAATTCTTTAGCTTTTACAACTTTCGCTGTTTTTGCATTTTTTGCAACTTTGGCGTCTGTTATTTCAGGAGTAACGGTTGCTTCACCTTCTAAAGGTTGTACAGGTATTTTGTAAGTAGCAGGAGATTTTCTTAAAGTCGCTTTCATCTTTCCCTGTGGCAGACCTTCAACCCAGATCATACCTTTATTTTCAGGATCAAGGGATACAGTAACAGTAGAAGTAGCTCCGTCCTTATCTGTAAGCTGGTATTTACCTAAAACAGGAAATATTTTTTCATTGGTTAATGCTTCTGGCATTGGCTGCATTTTGTAAGTATCGGCGCTCCAGTTATTGTACTTATCCTTGTTTGCAGGAGTTTCAGTAGATACGGGCTGAGTGGTCGCCGGTTCAGCTACAGGCTGTTTAACGGTAGTGTCCGTTTGAGCATTTAAGACAGCCGTGAACATTAAAAAGGCTGCGGAGGTTACGATTGCTAGTTTTTTCATGATATTCTTGTTTAATAAATGATTTGTTTAATTAAGGGTTTCGTTCCCATTCTATTTAAATATTGTGCCAGAAATGCGTTTTGGTGGAAAACTCGGAAAAAAAAGTCTGTTTTTTTTCTTAAAGAACTGTAAATGAGCTGTTCAGGTTATTCACAGCCCGGCGTGTGATTTTATAACTTTTTGGTTAAGCGCTTGTTTTATCTTCGTTGTCCTTTTAAATAAAATAGAAAAGGATACTATTAAAAATATGGATAAGCCTAAAGAGGACTTTATTGAGGTGTTTGGGGCGAGAGAGCATAATCTGAAAAATATAGATATTTCCATTCCCAAGAATAAGCTGGTAGTTATTACAGGTATCAGTGGCAGTGGTAAGTCTTCACTGGCTTTTGATACGATCTACTCGGAAGGCCAGCGCCGTTATATGGAGACGTTTGGGGCCTATGCCAGGCAATTTATCGGGGATATGGAGCGTCCCGATGTAGATAAGATCACCGGCCTTTCTCCTGTTATTTCCATTGAGCAGAAAACTACTAATAAAAATCCCCGCTCTACCGTAGGTACAATTACGGAGGTCTATGATTTTTTACGATTATTATTTGCCAGGGTGGGAGAAGCCTATTCTTACAATACGGGCAAGAAAATGGTGAAGTGGAGCGAGGAAGAAATAGTAGAGAATATTTTTACCAAATTTTATGGGAAGAGGATCAGCCTGCTGGCTCCATTGGTTCGGGGACGAAAGGGGCATTACCGGGAGCTTTTTGAAGATATAAGAAAAAAAGGGTTTTTAAAAGTGAGAGTGGATGGGGAGGTAAAAGATCTTGTTCCGAAAATGCAGGTTGATCGTTATAAGATACATGACATTGAATTGGTAGTGGATCGTTTGCAGGTAACGGACGAATTGAAGGCGAGGTTGAGCCAGAGTGTGCAGCAGACGTTGAAGTTGGGAAAAGACCTGATGTTTGTAACAGCCTCCCCAAACCCCTCCGAAGGAGGGGCTTCCGGAGATTCTTCAAAAAAGAGAACTTCTTTCGAAAAAGCAGACTCTTCCAAAATCCCCCCTTCGGGGGGTGGGGGGGCTTCATACTCTAAACTGCTGATGTGCGAAGACACCGGCATCAGTTACGAAGAGCCTTCGCCTAATGCCTTTTCATTTAACTCTCCTTATGGCGCTTGTCCCGTCTGCAAAGGATTAGGAACAACGTTTCATATCAATATGGAAGCTGTGATACCCGATACATCGTTGAGCATAGGTGAAGGGGGCATCGCACCACTGGGTGGCGAACGGGAAGCCTATGTGTACAAGCAGGCGCAGGACGTGGCTAAAAAAAATAAAATATCATTGACTAAGCCAATCAAGGAGATACCGCAAAATTCGTTGAACGTTTTATTATACGGGAATGAGGAGGGCGTAGAATCGGAAGTTGATTTTGAAAACATGCAGGTCGATCCGCAAGCACCCTATGAAGGGATCGTGAATATGCTTTACCGGTGGTTTAACAACGGGCATCGCGAAGAGCTGAGAAACTGGGCGGAAGACTATATGCAGTTGAAACCTTGTGAAAGTTGTGGGGGTGCTAAGTTGAAAAAAGAAAGTCTTTGGTTCAAAGTGGCCGGAAGAAATATTTCGGATTTAAGCAACATGAATTTGGATAACCTGGCGGCATGGTTGGATGGAATTGAATTGAGGATATCCAATAAGCAAAATATTATTGGTAAAGATGTATTGAAAGAAATAAGGGAGAGACTACAATTCCTCCTGAATGTTGGATTGACTTACCTGACGCTGAACCGTAGTTCAAAAACGTTGAGCGGCGGTGAATCGCAGCGGATACGACTGGCTACGCAGATCGGTTCTCAATTACAGGGCATCACGTATGTATTGGATGAACCTTCTATCGGCTTGCATCAGCGGGACAATCACCGTTTGATCGATGCTTTGAGAAATCTGCGGGATATTGGCAACAGTGTCATAGTGGTGGAGCACGATAAAGATATCATGCTGGCGGCCGATCACCTGATCGATATTGGTCCCATGGCCGGGTTTCATGGCGGCAAAATAGTAGCGCAGGGAGATCCTAAACATTTATTGAAATTAGATACATTGACCTCAGGCTATTTGAATGGTAATTTAAAGATTGAAGTGCCAAAAGAAAGAAGAAAAGGAACCGGAAAATCGCTGGAGTTAAAAGGCGCCAGGGGAAATAATTTGAATAATGTAGATGTCAAATTTCCATTGGGAAAATTCATCGTCGTATCAGGAGTCAGCGGAAGCGGTAAGTCAACGCTTATCAACGAGACATTATATCCGATTCTTTCGCAACATGCATTTGGTTCAAAAGGAGCGCCGCTGGAATATAAAACAGTGAAGGGCCTGGAGCATATTGACAAAGTAGTTGAAATAGATCAATCACCTATTGGTCGTACGCCGCGCAGTAACCCGGCTACCTACTGCGGTTTTTTTACGGAGATAAGAACCTTGTTCGCCTCCATACCGGAGGCAAAGATCAGGGGATATACTGCAGGCCGGTTTTCTTTTAATGTAAAAAGTGGCCGATGCGAAGTATGCGAGGGTGGGGGAATGAGAGTGATCGAAATGAATTTTTTACCGGACGTATATGTTCATTGCGAAAAATGCAATGGTAAACGCTATAACCGGGAGACACTGGAGATACGTTATAAAGGAAAATCAATCGCCGATGTATTAGAAATGACAGTTGAGGAAGCGGTGGAATTTTTCCAGGCGGTGCCATTTATATACCGCAAGATAAAAGTACTGGAAGAAGTGGGACTGGGGTATATTACCCTTGGTCAATCGGCTGTGACCTTAAGTGGGGGAGAAGCACAACGGGTCAAATTATCTACCGAGCTTTCAAAGAGAGATACAGGTAAGACATTTTATATATTGGACGAACCAACTACGGGTTTACACTTCGAGGATATAAAACACTTACTGGAAGTATTGAATAAATTAGTAGATCGGGGCAATACGGTGCTGGTGATTGAACACAATATGGATGTGATAAAGGTAGCCGATCATATTATTGATATCGGGCCGGAAGGCGGGGACGGAGGCGGAAAAGTATTGTTTGAAGGAACGCCGGAAGAATTGATAAAAAATAAGGAAAGTTATACGGCTGAGTTTTTAAAAGCGGAGTTAAACTAATTTCTGATATTCAACGATTGGTTGAGTGACCTCCGGGCAGTTGATTAGGAACCAGGAACAAAGAGATGGAAAAAGAAAACAGTTCCCGATAATCCGGAACTGTTTTCTTCAGATAATTATCGGGCTAAGTTAATAGTTAATATTTATCGTGCCTGGCCCATACGATAAACCCATTATCGGCAGTAAAATTCTACTCATGATCAATCCAATCACAAAGTAAACAACGATCATCACTACCAGCGATACGACAAAATAGCCAACATGTTTATCTGCAGGGGTCTTCTTCAATTTTGGAATACCTAAATATAAAAGATAGAGTCCATACAGTCCAGCCAAAGCGCCGAGGAAAGCAATAACAGGTATTATGGCTAATAAGCCTCCAACCCATCCTGCAGTATATGAATAAGCGACAAGTTGGATGGACCGGCCCATATTTTTTTCGGATCCAAATGACGGAGCTAACGCGTCAATAACAAAAGCTCCGATAAAGACGCCCGCTAAAGCACCGACTAACACAGAGACGGCATAATAAATTCCCCAATTGACTCCTACAAAATATCGTCCAATGAATCCATAACCAATAAAAGCTGCCACTGCGGCGGCTCCGGCAAGGGGTAGAACGTAGCCGGTAATAATTTTCCCGGTGTCGGGTTGTTCAGCAGCTATCACATCCCACTCTTTTGCAGGTGATATGATAATGTTTTTCGCTCTTTCAATTAAATTCATAAACGTTGGTTTTAGTAAACTAATGTAACGAAAGAGTTTCAGATTAAAGAAAACAGTAATACACAGGAGTTGTGCATAAAAGCAGCCATCAAAATCGATGGGTGACGGAGGAGACCGTAAGTATGACAGGGAATCATTGAGAAAATCTTTATCAGGCCAGGTTTAACTGGTTTTTCATCCGGATATGGGATTTTGGCAATTTCCCTGTCTTACGGCTTAGTTATGGTAAAAAAAGAACTCAAAATAAAAAAGTCCAATAAGCAAGCGCAGAGAGTGTTTAATAAAATTTATACTAATGAGAGTACCAATAGAGAACGGATTAGGTTTTATTTCAACCAGGGTATCAGATTCCATTAAGCTCCCTGCTGCTTATTGGAACAGAGGTTAAGCACTTGTAAAAGAACTTTATCGGATATCAAATTTGCCGGTGGCTGTTTCTTCATCGCCGCAGAAAACATGATAAATATATTTTCCTCTTTCAAGGCCTGTTATTTTTTTATGATCGCCATCATTCATTTTGTAATGTTTGAGCAACGTGCCTTCCGTATCGAAAACAAAAAAATCGATCTCATTCTCCTTAGCAACCACATGCATCGCTTTTTTTACTAAATGCGGATAGATCTTTACGGCATTGTTGTTCCTGGAAGTGCTCAGCCTTGTTTTGTCCGTTGGCTTTTCGTCATCCTTCTTTACTTCTGTCGCGGTGGCGGGTTCTTTTTCCGCGGCGATGGAAGAATAAGGTTGAATAGTCAAAAGACTAAAGCAAATGCAACTGGCGAGTGTCAAGGTAAATTTTGGATTCATATAGGGTTGGGATTATTAAAAATGTATCACCGTCGCTTTCTTTAAAAGAATACCGGGCAACGCATTTGTCTCCTGGCTCTGCTGTTTGGATCATTGCCATTCAATCGCCATCCGAAACGTAAAATGGTAGAGAAGAAAGCATCCTGGTCTTTAGGATCGCCTCGCTGAAAAGTTTGTATTAGACCGGGGTTTGAAACGGCACTGGTATAGTTGCCTCGATAGTATAATCTTCTTGCTTTGGTCGCGTCAGCTGGTGATAAGTAATTGCTGAACACAGTAGGATCCACATAGCCAGTACTTACATCATCAATATAGTCGGTGAACAACTGGCGGTGTAATACTTCCAGGCCTACGTACATATTTTCTTTCAGGTAATATTTAAAACCAAATCCCATCGGGATCTCTTTTTGCATCAAACTATATTCCTTACTATTTGGATATTCAACCATTCCCTGTCCTTCCAGGCGAAGTGGTTTTAGCTCAACCCACTGGCCATCCAGTTTTGCCTTGGGATTATATTTAAGCATACCTATTCCGATCAGGCCATAAGGGCGGAATTTTTTTGCAAGACCATCATATTGTTCAAAAAATACGGTAGGATAAATTTCCGCGGCGACATAACCTTCCAGTATGGATGTTTTAAAACTAAGGTTACGTAAAAGACGATCTACTTCTGCTCCGCCTTTATTCGGTGCTTCCGAGTCGCTTCCGGCCAGGGTTCCATGATTTAATGCTAAGCGAAAACCTATCCATTCGGCGGGGTAATAGTTTGCATAGATCATTTTTGAAAACTTCGTCAACGGAAAATCAAGATCTTTCACGAAGTCCTTTCCGATACCGGCGCTACCACCAAGATCGCCTAAAAAGAACATTGGGCCGAAGCCTAAGCCTATTTCAAATTTGCCATCACCTGATGTGATCGATTGTGAAAATGAACGGGTTGAAAATAGATTGAAGGAGATAAACAGTGCAAGCAAAAGCACTGCAGAGACTACTTTGTTTCTCATAGATTCAGATTTCTGGTTTTTTCTACTATTGGATTCGGGAACAAAATAGAAAAAGAAAAACGGATAGTAGAAATGCAGGAGACTATTTTTTAATTCTTTGATTAATAAAAAGTCTTTATACTAAGTGAATCTACGAGAATGAATTATTTACGGATCATTTTAATATGTTCGATACCATCTTCATCATATACATCGTCAATCTGCTCAAAACCAAATGATCCGTAGAATATTTTAAGATATAGTTGAGCACCGATCTTGATCGGGCCCTGGCCGTATAAATTAAAAACTTCTTCGATACTTTTTTCCATAAGTGTTTTCCCTATGCCTCCGCCTCTTGCGGCAGGGGAAGTAACGACACGCCCAATAGAGGCTTCTGCATAGTTAAGTCCGGGTGGAACTAATCTTGTATACGCAGCCAGCAGATCATCTTTCCAGCCCATCAGGTGGTGACATTGCTGATCCTTATCATCCATGTCCTGGAAAACACAGTTTTGTTCAACGACAAAGACTTCGCTTCGGAGGCGAAGGATCGCGTAAAGTTCATTCGGACTAAGGGACTCAAATTTTTTTAATATCCAGTTCATAAATTTCGAATACGGTTTTGGTTGGAATGCGGAACTCTGTTCCGCTTAATCAACTAAAAGATAAATTTTATATTCAAACGGAACAGAGTTCCGTTGTCCGGGCTTATCTCATGGCCGGTACAGGAACAACCGGTAACCCTTCATTTCCTTCTTCACTGACAGATTGTACGGCAAAAAAATAATTGTCTTTCGAATAAGGAAGATCGGCTTTCGTATCTGTCGTAAATATTTTTTTTTGCCATGTGGCACTGGTGGTTTCTCTAAGCAGTATATAATAACCTTTTACCTTCCCACTTTTCGGAGCTTTCCAGCTTAGGTTGGTAAAATTAGTAAGCCGTTTTGTCTCTATTCTCACTTCCTGTGGCATAGATGGAGATTTGGCAAGGTTGGCGAGATTGGAAAGGTTCATGCAGGTATTCTTTCGCAGGTATTCAAAATCCATAAATTCAGGAAGGTCGCCATATTGAATCCCATTTTCTATTTTCACATCCTGGTGCTGGTGATAATAATTCTCATTCATCTCGGTAAAACGTACCGCAGCGTAACCGCGATTGACAAACGGTGTATGATCACCACCACGAAGGAAGCGATCGTTACGGTAGATCATTACCACTTCAAGATTGTCCACATATTGTTCCCCAATTTCTTTTACATAGCGGGCCAGTTGCCGTGCTTTGCCATCATTTTCTAAACCAAGGCTGCGGATATTTTGCATTGTTCTCCCTGTGTCCTGTACGGAAAAAGCTTCACTGAACACCCGGATCTTGGTATTGCTGATGATATTCGTCTCACTACTACTATTACTACCGATTATATCATTGTTCAATACAGCTTCGATATTCCAGTTTTGTTTTTTCGCTTTTTCCGCCATGAAACTGGCACCTAATAAACCTTGTTCTTCACCACTTACCGCTACGAAAATAAGGGTGGCAGGAAAAGAATATTTACTCATGATCCTCGCACATTCCATGACCGCCGCTACACCACTGGCATCATCATTAGCACCGGGTGCATCACCTGTACGGTCCATTACACTGCTGCGCATATTATCGAGGTGGCCGCTGATTATAAAGATGCGGTCGTCGTTTGGATCAACCCCCTTCAGGGTTGCAACAACATTACCAAGCAAAAGCGGAACATCCACCCGCCGGCCGTCAGGCAGAAGCGTGACGGTATCGATAAATGCGGTCAACCGGCCATTGGATTGTTTGGCGAATTCAGAAAAGCGATTCAATACCCAGTTGCGTGCAGCGCCGATCCCTCTTTTGGGATCAGTTTGTGTACTCAACGTATTTCTTGTACCAAAGCTGACCATTTTCTTTACATACGACTCCAGCGAATCCTTTGAAACTTCACTGGCCATTTTCTCTATGGCGGGATCACGGTCAATGATGGTTTGCGCGAATGAAGGGAATATGGGGAAAATAAGAATGCTGAAAAGAAGTGATTTTTTCATAACTAGTTATTATATTCCTGTAATAGACGGTCCATCGTTTTCCTGTTTCATCTTGAACTGCATTAATGAAGCTATAGATTTCGCCTTTGTTTTTGCCATGCTGGCGATCTTTCCCGAGAATAGCTCATCCACCGTTTCCGAAAATAGTTGCAACCAACGATGAAAATGTATTTCTACCAAATGCACTCTCCGGTTGAGTGTGTAATGTACTTCCATGGCATTTTTCCGGTAAGAGGTTGCATCCAATAAAAGAGTTTCCCAAAAATCGTACATGATGGGCAGGTGCTGCTCCCAGTTTACTTTGGCTATATCATTGAAAATAAAGCCGATGGTATCATCCTTCCTTACTTTAATGTAAAAGCTGTTTATCAACAATTCAATATGTTCTCTTGACTGTATATCCATCAATAGTTGTATTTGTCTTTCCACAAAGTTTTTAAAAACTTTCTCAATTCATCTTCTCTTGCATTTTTTCCCGGATCATAAAATTTAGTTCCCGCCAGTTCTTTCGGTAAATATTCCTGCGGCGAAAAATTGTTTTCATAACTATGCGAGTATTCATAATTTTTTCCATAACCGAGGTTCTTCATCAATTTGGTGGGTGCATTGCGGATATGCAGCGGCACGGACAGATCACCGTGTTGTCTTATCGCATTCATCGCATTGCCAATCGCCACTGTGGCGGCATTACTCTTCGCACTTGATGCCAGGTAAATAGCGCACTGTGATAAGATAAGGTTTGATTCGGGGTATCCAATTTTGTTAACAGCATCAAATGTTGTATTCGCCATTACTAGAGCAGTCGGGTTTGCATTCCCAATATCTTCGCTGGCCAGTATCAC
>JANOCH010000735.1:0-3523 GCA_031412015.1 Chitinophagaceae bacterium | reverse complement strand
AAAGGAGGATGCCGCGACCCTGTTCAAAGCCATTAACACTCTGCCGGAAAATCAACGGGTTGCCTTTACACTCCACAAGGTAGAAGGGCTTAGCTACCACGAGGTTAGCGACGTAATGAAAACTACGGTTTCCTCCGTTGAGTCGCTGATGCACCGGGCTAAAACCAACCTCAAAAAGAACCTGGCGGACTATTATAAAGAAAAAGAGTAAGCAAAGGTTTTTCAATCAATCAACGTCAAACTAAAAGATATGAAGCAACAAATTGATACAGAAAAAAGAGTGGAGGATGCGCTGAACAGCCTTGATGGCATACAGCGGGCGGAGCCGCAACCATGGCTTTTTTCCCGTGTAAAAGGAAGGCTGTTAAAGGAGGAAGAAAAGACGGGGTGGGAAGCCATAAGTTCCTTCCTGTCAAAACCGGCGGTAGCTATTGCAGGTCTATTCCTGATTCTTGGGCTAAATGGTGTTTTGGTTTATAATCAACAATCTGGTGGTTCTGTTACAGCTATTCAAACGGAGCTTCAGCCAAACGATAGCGAATCGCTTATTGCGAGCAGCAGCAGTTTTGACTACGAAAACCTGGTTCAACCATGAGCACTACACGAAATAGAAATTTGTTGATCATCATCGCTGCCCTATTGCTTACGAACGTAGCGGTATTGGTTTATTTCCTTAGCCAGAAAAAAAATGAAAAAGCTCCGGCACCAGATAGTGGAAAGGACAGAAATTTCGTTGCGGAAATGCTTCAGAAAGAAGTAGGCTTTAGTGATGAGCAAACAGCGAAATATAAAGAGCTGAAAGGAAAGCAGCGGGAGAAAATAAGACCGATGTACGATGATATGCGAAAAGCAAAAGATAGTTTGTTTCGTTTGTTAAGCTATCCCGAGACCAGTGATTCAGTGGTGAATAAAATGGCTGATTCAATCGCACAAAAGCAAAAAGCGATTGATCTCGAGACGTTAAATCACTTTAAAAGAGTAAGAACGTTGTGTACTGCGGATCAGCTTGCCAAATATGATACAATGGTATTACAGATGTTCAGGAAAATGGGTAAACCGGTTCGTCATGGAGAATCAGAAAAAAAAGAAAATAAGAAGTAGATTCTAATCAAAAATAAATTCACATGAAAATGAAGAATGTTTTAATGCTTGCTGTTTTACTGATGGGTGTAATAGCGGTAAGTGCGCAGGGTGGCAATTTTGCTCAACGCACCATAGAGGAAAGAGTGAAAGCAGTTCATGAAAAACTGGACAGTGCCTTTAAATTCGATGTAGCTAAACAAACGAAAATTGATACAGTCTTCGCTACTTATTACAGGCAACAAGACAAATTAAGGGAAGAATTCAGGACTGGAGGTGAAAGACCCGACAGGGAGATGATGAGAGTTAAAATGCAGCCTGCAATTGATGCCCGTGATAAAGAATTGAAAACCCTTGTTACAGAAGAAGAGTATAAAAAATGGAAAGATGAAATTGAACCCTCCATGATGCAACGTCGTGGTGGCGGTGGTAACAGGCAATAAGAACTTAGGGTTAATGGTAGTTAATTCCAACGCCCGGTTGCTGAGGTAAAACAAGGCTCCGGGCTTTTTTATTGCCCCATCCATTCTTTGAAAGCCGCTACATTCTCCTGGCTGATAATAATGTCTTCGTTGATCGGTGGCTCCAGTTCGAGTTGCAATTTACTCTTGGGATAACTCTTTATTTTTTTAATCGCATTTTGCTGTACAAAATATTTCCTGTTGACCCGGTAAAATTGTGCGGGATCTACCTGTTTTTCAATTTCAGCCAGCGATTGATCCAGGATAAATTTTTGGTTGCGGCTATCTACCATACAAACTAATTTATGCGCGGCATAGAAATAAGCGATGTCCTCTGTTTTGATGCTGATATAATCCGTTCCTCTTTTCACAAGGAACCGACGTTTATAACCGCTATCTGCAGGATGACGATGCCATTGCTGCAACTGCTGAAAACTGGCGGCAAAATGCTGCTTTAATTTATCGTATTTATTGAGTGCGATCTCAAGCTTATCCTGCTTTACCGGTTTTAGCAGGTAATCAATGCTGTTGTGCTCAAAGGCTTCCTGCCAATATTCATCATAGGCGGTGCAAAAAATAACGGGACTTGTAATATTGATCTTATCAAAAATTTTAAATGAGAGGCCGTCGCCAAGGTCGATATCGATGAATAGGAGTTCCGGCAAAGGGTTTTGCTGCAACCATTCAACAGATGCTTTTACGCTATTTAACACCGCTGTTACTTCGATAGAAGGATCTGCCTTTTGAATGGCCTTCAGTAGCTTTTCAGCAGCCGGTCTTTCGTCTTCGATAATGATCACTTTCATATGTCATTTTTTAAATCAGCTATTATATGATTTTCAAAACAGGTAGTATTACCGTAAAATTTTTTTCTTCTTCCTTTATTCTTATCTCTTTATTGGTAATGAGTCTGTAACGTTCCCGGAGATTTTGCAAGCCGATCTTTGAAGAAGGTTTTCGTAAGATTTTTTTCCTGACCGGGTTGTGTATCACCAATTCATCGTTTGAGAGTTCTATCGCAATAACCAGGGGTGCGGTTTCAGAAAACTCGTTGTGTTTGATAGCATTTTCTGCCAGTATCTGCAGAGAGATCGGTGGTATCAAATATTGATCCATCTCCTTTTCATCGACTATTATCTTCATTTGCACGGCTTTTTCAAAGCGTATTTTTAACAATGAAAAATAATTCTCCAGGAAGATCATTTCTTCTCTTAGTAAAACCAGGTTCCTCGCCTTATTCTGTAAAATATAACGGTACACATCCGCGAGGTTATCATTGAACTGTTTGGCCTTGACAGGCTTTTCCTCTATCAGGTGGCTCAGCGTATTCAATGAATTAAAAATAAAATGAGGATCGATCTGGTTTTTTAAAGCTTCCAGTTCCGCTTCTGCCTTAGCTCTTTCTAATTGCTCATTCTTTATCATCTCGCTTTCCGTCTCCTTTACAAGGAAAACAGTTTCATAAACGTGGGTAATGAATACCACCGCCACAAGGATGATCAGGGTGGACTGCCATATTATACTCCAGTTCAACTGACCGCCGGCAAAAAAATTATACCAACCTACCAACAACAAAACACTCACGGGTATAGTGTAAAAGCCTACGCTTAAAAGTAATACCACGATCTTTTGGAGGGGTTTGTTATGCCAGTCGAAATAGCTGCGCATCGAATAATGCAAATATCTGTTTCCCTGCCATATTACGGCGGCGATGCCTATTGTATACAAGAAACTAAGTTTTATCTGCCAGTTTGAAAAATTATATGTGTTGATCATCCCGGTGATCAACGGGATGATGATGCCAAATGCCGGAATCAGTATTAAACGGAAACCAATATCATTCACGTAAGAATCTTTATTCTTACTGGTATCCTGTTTTTTTATGTTCATCGCTTCTTTTTCCAAGCTCGTGCCATTTTCATTTGCGGTGTAAAAATTAGGCAATAAATTAAATATATCACCGAACAGGAAAAACGATGGTG
>JANOCH010000734.1:0-8121 GCA_031412015.1 Chitinophagaceae bacterium | reverse complement strand
CATGGGACTGAGTGATGTGGTGCTTGCCATCAACTCCGGCAGATTATATGTTAAAAAAGTAGACTGACAATTCTTACATTCATCAATCTTCCTATTTTTAAGAAAATAGTTGCCTTGCAAATAAACAAAAATACCACGAAGCTGCTGTCGCTGGGAATCATATCTATGGCACTATCGGGATGCTCCTTAGTTTACTTTCTTTATTTCCGCAATTATGCGGACAAATCCGTTCAGATCATCTTTAAGAAAAATAGTTGCTGTGAAAAAGATACGCGTTGGATTTCCT
This sequence comes from Chitinophagaceae bacterium, assembly GCA_031412015.1. Taxonomy (GTDB): domain Bacteria; phylum Bacteroidota; class Bacteroidia; order Chitinophagales; family Chitinophagaceae; genus Terrimonas_B. The sequence continues at coordinate 7,835 of JANOCH010000734.1, read as the reverse complement.
TTAAGAATGAAATACTGTTAATTGATAAAAAACTTACAAAAATCTTAATGACTCTTTGCCGGTAAATATCTTCCCCGGAGATAATGACAAAGTTTTTGTAACAGCTCCTCCAAATTCCACCATTTTACTTCCCCGCTGGGGTGTCAACTGGACCAATACAATCCTTTTACGGCAAGAGTCCCGACTGGATAGTATCAGTATCTTTACCAACGACGGGACTATTAATAATTTTCAAGCAAAAAGTTACGGTTTCCCGCCTGTTAGGCTCTATTATTACGACTATAGGTAAATATTGATTTGAAAGACATAAAATCAATTCTAAAAACATTCTGGGGGTATGATTCATTCAGGCCACTACAGGAAAATATTATCAACGCAATTATAGCTGGCAATGATACATTGGCGCTAATGCCTACCGGTGGAGGCAAATCACTTTGCTACCAAGTACCGGCAATGGCTATGGAAGGAACCTGTTTGGTTATTTCTCCATTAATAGCCCTGATGAAAGACCAGGTAGAAAACCTTCGTAAAAGAAATATTACGGCCTTTGCTATTTATTCAGGGATGAGCCGGAAAGAAGTCATCAATACACTAAAGGTCGTAACTGAAAGCAATTGCAAGTTTCTGTACGTATCGCCTGAACGATTAGAAACATCTTTATTTAAGGAATACCTGCCGGGATTGTTTGTTAATCTTATCGCTGTTGATGAAGCGCATTGCATTTCCCAGTGGGGATATGATTTTCGTCCCTCTTATTTAAGGATAGCAGCATTAAGAGAAGAACTGCCTGATGTTCCTATTTTGGCTTTAACCGCATCGGCGACACCGGATGTACAACGGGATATTTGCGAAAAGCTTTCCTCAACCCCTACCCCTCTCCACCAGTGGAAAGGAGAGCCAGCTCCGCGATCAAACCGACCTCCCCAAACCTCAACCAATGAAAATTTCTTACAAGACTGGAATGTTTTTCGTCAATCTTTTGAAAGGGCTAATCTTTCTTATAGTGTGTTCAAAGTTGAATCAAAGATCAATAAGATCATAGAAATAATCAGCAAGGTTCCCGGAACTGGTATTATTTATTGCAAAAGCCGCAAACGAACTAAAGAAATAAGTGAACTGCTGCAGTTGAAAAATATTTCCAGCGACTATTATCATGCAGGATTGACACAGGAAGAAAGAAATAAAAAGCAGGAAGCCTGGATCAATAATAAAATAAGGGTGATCGTTTGTACCAATGCATTTGGTATGGGGATTGACAAACCGGATGTTCGCACCGTTATTCATGCAGATGTTCCCGACTGCCTGGAAAATTATTACCAGGAAGCAGGCCGTGCAGGGAGAGATGGAAAAACGTCGTATGCGGTATTATTATATGATGAACATGAGTTGCGTGAACTGGATGAAATGGCGGTGATTCGTTTTCCATCGCAAAAGGATATCCGGGAAGTGTACCAGGCTATAGCCAATTACCTGCAACTGCCGGCTGGCGGAGGTGCAGGGCAATACTATGATTTTGATATTACTGATTTCCTGAAAAAATTTAAGCTTAACAGCAATACCGCGATCTACTCACTAAAAGCATTAGAGCAGGAAGATAAGTTGACTTTTAATGAACAGGTATTTCGACCAGGAACAGTTCAATTCACTGTCACGAAGGACAGCTTGTACCAATTTGAAAACGACAATCCAAAACTGGAACCGATCCTTAAGACATTATTGCGGGCTTATGAAGGAATATTTGACCATCCATCGTTTATATCTGAGTTGATGGTGGCACAATTGCTCCGAAAAGATATCGAAGAAGTAAAAACACAATTAAAAGAATTGGATGCGGCGGGTATCATCGAATATCTACCCCGAAAGGATACACCCCAATTATTTTTCCCGGTTAACCGAATCAAGGCGGAAGAGTTGTCCATCAACATGGTTACTTATAACCAGCGTAAAGAAAAATTTATTCGCAGGGTAAAACAAATGATCTCTTTCACCAGAGAAGAAATAAAATGCCGCGGCCGGATCATCGGCTCCTATTTTGGAGATGATGCACTGAAGGCCTGTGGAATTTGCGATAACTGCCTTCGCCAGAAAGCTATCACGTTGAATAAGGAAGAATTTGAAGCTATTCATTTGAAAATTCAGACCATAACTCAAAAGCAAACTATCCACATCAAAGAGCTTTTATCTCAACTGAATGGTGTTAAAAAAGAAAAAGCCTGGAAGGTGATCGAATTCCTCCAGGCTGAAAATAAAATAGAATTGGACAATGCAGGCTATTTGAAACTTAAACCACACTAAGAAGGATAATTATTTTGGCGCCGAAACTCCCAGCTGCTTCATCATTTCCGCCGAAGACTGTACATTACGATGCTCGGTGATCTTACCCTCGCTATTGAATTTAAAAATATCCACGTCGTTTATCCTAACTTTCTTGCCGGCCGTTTTCATTCCCATCACATCGTCCTTAAACGTTGCGCTCCACTCACCGAATACGGCAACATAATCTCCATCAGCTAATGCCATCAGGTTATCCCCTCTATAATCAGAAAGCGATTCACGCCAGCTTTTTACCATAACCAGGAGACTATCTTTACTTTTTACAGGCGGCATACTTCCATCACCATAATCAACAGCATCCGGAGCGACATCTTTAAGCGTAGCATCAGCATCACCAGCAATCAAAGCCTTTACGCTTGCCATGGCAGTTTCTTTGTTTTTTTCTTCTTTCGCTTCAGCACTATCCGTAATCTTTTCTTCCTTGATACCCTCATCCGGCTTCTTTTCATTGTTACAAGCAGCCAATAAAAGAATGGCCACAGCCATCATTAAAAAAGTGTTTCTCATTTCAATGGTTTTTTGATAAAAAAATAAAAGAATCTATTAATTCATTGAGTATTTCGGATCTGCCTGGTGTCTATGATACGAATTGGAACGGGCTCGGCTTCTACGGTGTTAATAAGAGTACGGAGTACCTGGCCAAGCGTAACAAGAGCCATGGTTCTTGCTTTTTGTCTCCAGGAAGGAACTAATTCAGCTATACCATATAAAGGTAATAACAAAATCGGCCAGTAATGACCGGGACCTAAAACATACCATGGACGAATAAAAGTACAGGACAGGTTGTTATTTTCACAATAGGCTTCTCCCTCCTGCCTTACGGCCTGGTAAGCCGCCATCAGTTTAGAAGGTGCCATTGCCACACTGATATAAACAAAATGCGATACTCCGGCTATCGTGGCTGCATCAGCAGAAGCCTTTACGCTTCGCAAATCAATTTCCGTGAATTGTTTTGCCTTCTTCGGCGAAGGATGAGGAACGCCAAGCAACTGAACAAAGACGGCGTTTTTTGGTATAGACGATTGAAAAGATTCCGGATCAAATGGATCGGCAATAACTATCCCGGCGCCTTTGACTACTTTATGCTCACTTCCTTTTCTGATCAACGCTTTTACACGATGACCCCGTTGCAATAATTGCTTTGTCAAACGCGTGCCGATATAACCTGTAGCTCCGGTAATGAAAACGTCTTTCATTGCGTTTTAGAAATAAATAATTCCGCAATATGCTCCGATGCAGATTTATTAATAGGAGATTAGAACAAACTCTTTCTCCGGCTTCTTCCTCCAAGCCCCAACGCCCCAAGCAAGGATCGGACAATAGTATTGCCGGCGGTTCGTGTCATGCTTTTTACGACGGGATCATCGAAGAAACCTTTCTCTTTTTTAGTGGTAGTTTTTGTCTCTTTTTCTTCCTTTTCCTGCTTTTTGATTTCTTCCGTTTTTTCTGCTGCTTCTTCCAGTTTTTCCGTCAACATCTCATAAGCGCTTTGACTATCTACTACCTGGTTATATTTCGCCGCGATCTTTGAACGACTTACGATCGAATCAATTTCCGGATCGGTTAAGATGTCCATCCGGCTTCTGGGGGAGCAAAGCATGCAATGTACTAGCGGTGTAGGAATACCTTTTTCATTTAATATCGTCACCAATGCTTCGCCAATTCCTAATTGCGTGATCAGGTCTTCTGTTTTATAATATTCTGTCTCCGGGTAGTTCTCCGCGGTTTGTTTAATTACTTTTCTGTCCGCTGCGGTAAATGCCCTTAATGCATGCTGCACTTTTAAGCCTAGTTGCGCCAATACCGAAGACGGTACATCCATCGGGTTCTGTGTACAGAAATAAATACCGATTCCTTTTGAACGGATGAGTTTAATGATCGTTTCGATCTGTTGTAACAATGCATCGCTCGCTTCCTGGAAAATAAGGTGTGCTTCATCAATGAACATCACCAGCTTTGGCTTGTCCATATCGCCTTCCTCCGGGCAGCTGGCATATAATTCCGCCAACAATTGCAACATGAAAGTGGAGAAAAGTTTGGGTCTGTCCTGCAGGTCCGTTACTCTTACAATAGATATAATTCCTCTTCCATCGTCGCTGATACGCATCAGGTCATCGACCTCAAAACTTTTTTCACCGAAGAAAACATCAGCCCCTTGCTGCTGTAGTTCTATTACTTTTCGAAGGATCGTGCCGGTAGAGGTCGTTGATATTTTTCCATAACTTTTTTCCAACTCCGTTTTTCCTTCATCACTTACATATTGCAATACCTTGATAAAATCTTTCAGATCGAGTAAAGGGAGCTTAGTATCATCACAATACTTAAAGATCATGGCTACAAAACCGGCCTGTGTATCATTCAACCCCAAAATTTTTGATAATAGAACAGGACCAAATTCGCTGACCGTAGCCCGAAGCCTGGCGCCTTTCTGATTGCTTAATGTTAGCAGGTCAACCGGGTAAGCAGATGGTTTATATTCAAGATTTAATTTCTGGTAACGTTCTTTTATTTTATCATTCACGGTGCCTTCAGCAGCAATACCGCTCAGGTCTCCCTTTATATCCATCAACAACACAGGTACACTGGCATCACTCAATCCTTCAGCCAATACCTGTAATGTCTTAGTCTTACCCGTGCCGGTTGCTCCCGCTATAAGGCCGTGGCGGTTCATCGTTTTGAAAGGAATAAATACATCGGCGCCACTAACCACCTCGCCATCCAGCATCGCACAACCCATTTTGAAACTTTCGCCTTTGAACGTATAACCGCTTTTTACAGCCTGCAAAAATTTTGAACTGTCTGCCATGAAATATAATTTGATCGAAAGTTAGACTAAAACCAATGAATTAATTAAGCCATTCTTACAACACGCTTAAAGATCTTCTTCCCGCTCCAGCATCAATACAGCGCCCTGCGGCACGATAAAATATTTCTCATTTTTATACATCACTTCCGTAGCGCCACTCACGAGGAAAATAGCCAGGTCACCTTCCTTAGCCTGCAAAGGAATATACTTCACACTTTCCTCCTCGCCTTTCCAGGCTTCATCTTCTACCGGCATCGGGATCACATAACCTGGGCCCGTTTTGATCACATAGCCCTGTTGCACCTTTTCTTTTTCCTGTACACCCGGTGGCAGGTAGAGGCCGCTGGCGGTTTGCTCGTTCGGTTTGGTAGGCTTGATGAGGAGCCTGTCGCCGATTACAATTAATTTCTTCAAACGGTTATCCCCGGTGATATGCATGGCCATAATGTGTAATTGAACAGCAAATTTAGAAAATGCCTGTAAATGGCCTCTAAATAAGCACTCTTAACAAAATATTATTTAGCTGCGGCCATGTTTGGTAAATGATTTAATTTTATTTGTACGTCTAATAAACATAAATTAAAAACCATGGAAGGAAAGAAACCCAAAATTTTGTTGTGTGAAGATGATCCGAACTTAGGAAGTGTACTGAAGAACTATCTTGAACTAAACGACTACGATGTAATCCTGGAAAGAGATGGCCGTCTTGGCCTGGCCGCTTTTCAGCGGGAGAAATTTGAGCTTTGCCTGCTTGATGTGATGATGCCCAATATGGACGGTTTCACCCTTGCGGAAGAAATAAGAGATGTTGACCCCGATATTCCCCTGTTTTTCCTTAGTGCTAAAACCATGAAGGAAGATATCATACAAGGATATAAACTGGGTGCCGACGATTATATCACCAAACCCTTTGACAGCGAAGTGCTGATGCTGAAGATAAAGGCGATCCTGAAACGAAATGAAGAAATAAACAAGGAAAGTGAGAACAAGGAATTCGATCTGTCTACCTACCATTTCAACCCCAAACTTCGCCAATTGATACATGGCGGTGTAACCCAAACTTTATCGCCTAAAGAAAACGAGTTGCTGAAAATGCTGGCGGAACATTTGAATGACCTGCTGCCAAGAGACCAGGCGTTGAAAAAGATCTGGGGCAGCGATACTTACTTTAACGGCCGCAGCATGGATGTTTATATCGCCAAATTAAGAAAGTACCTGAAAGATGATCCAAAGATCGAGATCGTCAACATTCATGGAAATGGATTCAGGTTGGTGGTACAATAGTCTGAACTGGTCCCGATAGCCATCGTCATATAATATTTGGGATTGAGAGAATAACTCAATCCCTTTTTTTATGTTTCTTCTGTGCCTATGAAAATAAAGAGCCGGTCGACCCGGGATGTATTTTGCCGAGATGATGATACGCTTTTGCGGTCACTTCCCTGCCCCTCGGCGTACGTTGCATAAATCCTTCCTGTATTAAAAATGGCTCGTACACTTCTTCGATCGTTCCGGCTTCTTCACCCACCGCAGTAGCGATAGTGGTAATGCCAACAGGACCACCTTTAAATTTTTCAATGATGGCTAACAGGATTCGGTTATCCATATCATCCAATCCATACTCATCTACATTCAATGCTTTTAATGCATGTTGCGTAATGCCTATCTCAATTCACCATCATTCAATACCTGGGCGAAATCTCTTACTCTTCTTAATAAGCCATTGGCGATACGGGGGGTACCCCGGCTGCGATAACCAATTTCTCCGACTGCGTCTTTGGAAATTTTTGTTCCCAGTATATTGGCGGAACGTTGAATGATCTTATTCAGGGTTTCGGAAGAATAATATTCCAATCTTGATTTGATGGCGAACCTTGAAAGCAGGGGAGCCGTTAATAAACCGCTTCTTGTAGTAGCTCCTATTAATGTAAAAGGATTCAACGTAAGTTGAATGCTCCTGGCATTGGGGCCACTGTCAATCATAATGTCAATACGATAATCTTCCATCGCCGCATACAGGTATTCTTCCACCACATTGCTGAGCCGGTGTATCTCGTCGATGAACAATACATCATTCGGCTCCAGGTTTGTAAGCAGGCCGGCAAGATCCCCAGGCTTTTCTATCACTGGTCCACTCGTCTCTTTGATCTTTACACCAAGCTCGTTGGCAACGATCCTGCTCAGGGTTGTTTTGCCCAACCCGGGAGGACCATGAAATAAGATATGATCCAGTGCTTCTCCCCTGATCTTGGCTGCTTTGATGAATATGCGGAGGTTTTCGATGGTTTGTGGCTGACCGGAAAAGTCCGCCATTTCACTGGGTCGGATATTGTTTTCAAACTCCTTCTCTGCCGTACTCTGCATTTCTTTTTCGCTATTTAAATTCGGATTCGCCATGTTGTAAAAATAACAAATTAACAACTGAGCCCCTTCCTAATTTTAATGGCAGGCTGATCACCGTTGAAGTCCTACACCACTGCAATTCTTCCAACATTCCAAAAATCCATGCACTACCTTAACTTTGCCGCCATTATGGCAAACGAAGCAAACAATTTCGCGGAACTGATCTCTCATTGCAAAGAGTACGGTTACATTTTTCAATCATCTGAAATCTATGATGGCCTGGCGGCGGTATATGATTATGGACAGATGGGTGCACAGCTGAAAAAGAATATCAGGGATTACTGGTGGAAGA
>JANOCH010000733.1:0-12741 GCA_031412015.1 Chitinophagaceae bacterium | reverse complement strand
TCAAAGTACATGGAATATTGAAAAGCAGGTGATCGATATTCTTTGCATGTAAGGAAAGCGACAAAGTTGGCCTCGTTCTCTTTGCCATAACCCAACTGGTGCGCGATTTCGTGAGCAGTGACAAATGGCTCGAGGAAACGGGGAATAGTTGTATTTACCTGCCCTTCCCCGGAAAAAGGATTATAGTACCCCTGGAACCCTAAATAATTACCCAGGTAGCTAAATAAAGATGGTTTTACTGAAGCCGGATGGTAAGCCAGGAACGAAAATTTTCTTGCTGCATCCTGGTAGGCCAGGTAGCTTTCCCTAAACAGATCCTTTTTTCGTTTAACCGAATCCCTTTGCTCATCTGTAACTATGGCTGCATAGGAGTTGAGCCGGCCCTGTATGATGGTGGTCAGGGTATCCAGGTCGGCCAATGAATACTTTTTTACCTCTATACCTAACTGGTGAGAAATACCCTTTCGGTTATAGTTTAGACCCCATAAAAGATTAAAAAAAACATAGACAAAAAGGAAAAAGAAGATGGCCTGCTGCAGCGCCATGACAAAATAACCCCGGGTCAGTTTTTTCTGGAATAAAAGCCTGAAAAAACGAAAACTCCGGAAAACGACCACCAGGACCAGGAAACCGTAAAAAAGATCCCCGATACTAAAAGGTATCCAGCCAAAAAGAACCCGCTGTACTTTGGTAATAACCGGGTAAACACCATAAGTGTAATTATTCTCAACCCATTCGGGGTACCAGCTGGCCCATTTGATCAGGATGGTCAGCAGAATCAGCAAAACCCAACTCCAGCTTTTCATAAGCCGGTAGAATAACCGGGAAAGGAAACGTTGCAAAAGCAGTTTTTTAAAGGTGTTCTAAATCAGGTCGTTAAATTAATCACTCCTGTTCAAAATAATTCAAAATCACTCATAATTTTTCAGCAAAATCCCCTTACCTTTGCCAACTCTTAAAAGTAGATCAATGGGCTACCGTCGTGAATTTGAGATAGCTTTTGTGGGTCTGAAACCCGGTATCCATGAATACGATTATGAGATAACTGACAAGTTCTTTGAGCGATTCCAGCAGCAGGATTTCAGCAACTGTAAGGCCAATGTAAAATTAACACTTGATAAAAAGAATAGTTTTATGTTGCTCAAATTCGAAATTGGCGGCAGTTTACAGGCCAATTGCGACCGATGCAATAATGAGCTGACACTGGAATTGTGGGATGAATTCAACATCGTGGTCAAGATCGTAGAAGAACCGGAGGTGATGAATGACCAGGAAGATGATCCCGATGTGTATTATATCGGCCGGGGCGAAAGCCATATTGATGTGGCCGACTGGATATTTGAGTTCATCAACCTTAGCATCCCGATGCAGAAAATATGCGGCCTGAATGACAAAAATGGCCCAGCCTGCAACCAGGCATCATTGGATGCACTGAAAAAAATGGAACTTGAAGAAACGGTGAGAAAAGATAATCCTATTTGGAAAGGATTAGAAAAATTTAAAGATTTAGAATAAATAATATTACCTGATTTTAATTGTTGAGTTATGCCAAATCCCAAACGCAGACACAGCCAGCAAAGAAGTGCTAAACGCAGAACACACTATAAGGCTACTGCTGCTACATTGACTACAGACACTACAACCGGCGAAACACATGTTCGTCACCGTGCCCACGTAAGTGAAGGCAAACTTTACTATAAAGGTAAAGTGGTGGCTGAAGTGTCTCCCGTGAAGTAATAACGGATCTTTTCCTGTCGGAAAAATGAAAATTCCAAATCCATTGGGTCATTGCCTGGTGAGATTTGGAATTTGTTATTTTAGAATTCGTATTTTACGCTTACAATGAATATCGGACTTGATATGATGGGTGGCGACCTCGCCCCGCTGGAAGCGGTTAAAGGTGTGTTGCAATACCTCGAAGAAGAAGATTCCCCCGCAACCCTCGTGCTTATCGGGAAGAAAGATCAGCTGGATCCCCTGCTACTTGAGTACCCGGTACCAACTGACCGGTTTAAGATCGTTCATGCCGAACAGGTTATCGATATGCATGAGCATCCCACCAAAGCGCTTAAAGAAAAACAACAGTCTTCCATTGCCATTGGCTTTCATTTATTGGCTACAGGAAAGATCGATGCTTTTATCAGTGCGGGTAATACGGGAGCAATGCTGGTTGGCGCTCTTTTTACAATCAAGGCACTTGAAGGTGTGCTTCGTCCTACTATTTCTTCCATTATACCTAAAGATAATGGGGCAACTGGCCTATTGCTGGATGTAGGTTTGAATGCTGAATGCAAACCGGAGCAACTCAACCAGTTCGCGGTCATGGGTTCGGTATACGCCCAAATGATACTGGGTATTGAAAAACCCAGAGTGGGGTTGATAAATGTAGGAGAAGAAGAAGGCAAAGGGAATATCCTGGCGCAGGCGACCTTTCCGCTCCTCAAAGAAAATAAACATATACATTTCGTTGGCAACATTGAAGGCCGCGACCTTTTGTTGGATAAAGCCGATGTGATGGTTTGTGAAGGATTTACAGGCAACGTTATATTAAAGCTGGCAGAATCGCTATACGAGATCAATCATAGCCAGCAAATAAACAGCGAATATTTTGATCGTTTCAACTTTGAGAATTATGGAGGAACACCGGTGTTGGGTGTGTCAAAACCTGTAGTGATCGGTCATGGCATTTCAAAAGCAAAAGCATTCAAAAATATGATCCGGGTAGCACAGAAAATGATCGAAAAAGATGTGCTGGGCAAAATGAAAGATGAACTTCAATAATTTCCGGTTTATGAATTGATAACGATGCTAACCTGCTGCTCATGAAAAATGATCTGTTACCAACCCTCAGGAAAGAATTAGAAAATAGTTTCGGGCGAAAGATTCTTTCGTCAAGGGATTGTTTGCAGATGGTGGATGATATATATCAGAAGACCGGGTATACTATCAATACCAATACGCTTCGCCGTTTTTTTGGATTAATAAAAACTGATTACAACCCTTCTCCTTCTACCCTTGCTATTCTTTTAAAGTATTGCGGATTTAATTCTATTGATGAGCTTCAAAAGATATCCTCGACTATTAATACAGATACCAGTATCAATAAGGAAGAAGTGCATCATTTCCTCGTGTCATTATTTAAGAACCTGGATACCGACGAAGATAATAGCCCGGTAATAGACTCATTGGTCAACCAGACCATACTTTTCCTGGAAAGAAACCCCTCGATGATCGACCGGTTTCAAAGAGAAATTGCAGATACAGCTGCCGGCCAGTATTATTATTTTGAAAGAGCGGTGAACATGGACAGGCTAAACGGTTATTACGGCGATGGGCTACGTCTATATCTCAGAGCAAAGAACAACAATGAAGCTATCGTTTTTGCCAATTCGATCCAGGTGTTTCGCCATTGGCTTACTTATGAAACGGATCAGGTCGAAGCCGCGATGTCAGCTATCCGGACGATCACAGCCACTAACAGCTTCCCCCCTCATATTTTCGCCAGATATATTGCCGCCCGCCTATATTATGCACATATCAAAGGAGAAGTGATAGACAAGATCACAGCCGAAGCTTCTAAATATTATATGGCGTCCATATCAAGGTCGGGTATTTTAAGCTCTGATTTTGAATTAATTGTAACTGAAGCACTCGTTCTTACCAACCATTACACCGAAGGAAAGGAATATATTAAGAAAGGGAGGTCAAGATTGTCCGGCACCAAGAAAAGCGCTGAAAATGAAAACCTGTTTAGCTTTTGGGAAAAAATGATCAACAGTAAAAAAAATACCGCATTAAAGGTAATTCTCGCCCCGCCGAAGCCAAACCTGAACCCGGTCTTGTCCATTTCCCCGCTGACAAAAAGATATTATACGCTGCTCAATTGGTTAGCCACTTTTAAAACGAAAAGCAGCAACTTTTCCGCGTTGATCCGGGAAACTGGATTTTACCGGTTGTCCTAGTTTTCAACGGGTAAGGTGGTTATTTCTACATTTTTCTCTCACTGAACAAAAAAGAACAAACTAGGCATTTAGTATTAGATTACTTTAGTAGCGCAATTCTAATTCATCCTCCTATAGAAGTCCCAGTCTAACCTTTTCTTCCAATTCTTCTGAAACTATTTCTCGTTGTTATTCTGATTAGTTACAAAAAAAAGCTCTGGCTTATTTTTTGAATTAATATTAATGTATTGTGCTAATTAAATATATATTAATGAAAACTGCTTTAATCGTACCCCACCCCACCAGCCTGGCTTTATTATCAGTCATGTTTTTGCTTTTGTCCTGTACCAGTACCAAGAAAACAACTTATTTCTATGGCGTACCCAATGGACCGATCGCTTCTACCATGACAGTTCCTGAATCAATTATACAGAAAAATGATATACTAAGTATAGTGGTAAGTGACTTAAACCCTAAGGCCGCTGCAATATTTAATCCGAATAGCCCGGACAATAATAACCCGGCCGCCTCCACAGTTAGTAAAGAAGTTGCAGGATATTTGGTGGATACCGATGGAAATATTCAATTTCCGCTACTGGGTATCATTAAAGCCGAAGGCCTGACAAAAAACCAGCTAAAAGACAAGATCAAGAATCTTAGCAAAAGTAAAGGGCTGTTACTGGACCCCATCGTAACGATCCGCTTTTTGAATTTCAAAGTAACTGTCCTTGGAGAAGTAGGCCGCCCGACCGTTATTCCCATTGCCAATGAAAAAATATCGCTGTTGGAAGCGCTTGGACTCGCCGGTGATCTTACTATCTATGGAAACCGTCAAAACGTGATGGTGATCCGTGAAGAAGTAGTACCCGGTAAGCCCGACCAACGAAGCATTGCCAGGTTGAATTTGAATTCCGGAGATCTTTTCACGTCACCCTATTATTATCTGCAATCAAACGACATCGTGTACGTAGAGCCAAACAAAGCGAAAGTATCCAGTACCAGCAGAGCTGGCCAATGGTTACCTGTCATTTTCAGCGGCCTTTCGCTTGCTGCTATCGTAGCCGATCGTTTAATTAAATAAGCCAAACTATTATGTCTTCAGTAAATCAAAAAACAACAGCAAAAGGCGGGAGATCAGCCTTAGGTGATATCCTTTTTAAATATTCGCCGTATTGGCCCATATTTATAGCCTTTCTTATAATAAGCCTTTGTGCGGCCTGGTTCTATCTGCGGGTTACCCCGAAGAAATATGAGATTGAGGCGTCTGTACTTATCAAAGACGACAAGAAAGGTACAAGCGATGGAGATGCGATCACTTCCATCCAACAGATCAACAGGAAAAAAATCGTGGAGAATGAAATTGAAATTTTTCGTTCCCGGACCCTGATGGCGGAAGTAGTAAAGAATTTGCGCTTATATGCACCTGTGCAGGAAGAAAATAAATTCGCTCCGAAATCCGCTTATACCACTTCCCCAGTGGTAGTAGAGGCAGAAGACCTGGATAATGTAACCCCTGCCAAGAAAGTGCTTTTCCAGTACAGTCAAAACGATAGCCAGGTAGTTATCGGGTCAAAAAGATACCCATTGAACCAGTTCGTTACTACTGAATACGGCTCCTTAAAATTCACTGTCAACAAACGTCAATTCAACAAAGCTGCCGCTCCGTTATTTTTCTCATTGGAGGATCCCAGAAAGGTTACGTCAGCACTATTGGAGGGATTAACAGCTACGGCTACTACCAAACTGACTTCTATCCTTACGCTGAAAATCCGCAATACCGATCCACGCGAGGGTGAAGACATACTTGACGAATTGATAAAGGTATACAACCTGGCTTCGCTCCGGGAAAAGACAAAACTAGCTAACACTACTTCATCGTTTATAGGAGCTCGGTTAGAAGAAGTAAAGCAAGAACTCAGCAAGATTGAAGCAAAAGGACAGGCGTTCAAATCATCGCAATCCGCCGTGGATATTAGTACCCAGGGTCAGCTTTTGTTGAAGAGCTCTACCGAAACTGGTCAAAAAATGCAGGAAGTAGATCTCCAGCTATCGGCAATCGATGAAGTAGAAAAATACTTAAAGGATAAAGAAAGCCGTGGGGGTATTGCGCCTGCCATGATAGGTTTAAAAGATCCGACCTTACCCGAATTGCTGAACAAATTACGTGACCAGGAATTGAAATACGCGGAATTAAAACAGACTACCGCCGAGAATCACCCGATGGTTCTCTCTGTCAAAGACCAGATCAATAAAATAAAACCTGATATATTAGAAAATATCAACAACCAGCGTAAGACGCTGGAAGCAAGTAAGCTTAATTTGCATTCGACCAATAACATTTATTCCTCTACCCTCCAGGGACTTCCAGAAAAAGAGAGGGCATTGATTGATATCAGCCGCCAGCAGGCTATCATGAGCAATATGTATGAATTTTTACGTCATAAGAAAGACGAGACCGATTTAGCAAGCATTGATATTGCCGATACAAGAATAGTAGATAATGCCGAGGCTTCCCTGGAACCTGTTACACCAAAATCAAAACTGATCTACCTCGTGGCGCTTGTTCTGTCGCTGATACTCCCGGCCGGTCTTATTTCGGTCAAGGAATTTTTGAACAGAAAAATTTTGTTCCGGCATGAAATAGAGGCATTGACCAATACACCGATCATTGGCGAGATCAGCATGGATAAATCAAAAGATCCTTTAGTGATCCAGCAGGGAAAAAGAACTTTCATTGCCGAACAGTTCAGGAGAATGAGGACATCACTCGGATATGTAGGTGGCAATTCAGGAAAGAAAAAAATTCTTGTCACTTCATCACTTTCCGGTGAAGGAAAAAGTTTTGTAGCTGCCAATTTAGCATTGAGTCTTGCTTTGACCGACAAGAAAGTAGTGCTGCTTGAACTTGACCTGGCGAACCCTTCTCTTAGTACTAAACTAAATGTCAACTACAAAGAAGGTGTGAGCAACTATCTATGGGGTGAGTGTGAGCCCGAACACATCATTAAACGTACTGTAGCTAATAACAATTTATTCTTTATTCCTTCAGGTCCGCTTCCTGAAAATCCTTCTGAATTGTTGATGAGTGATAAGTTAAAGGAGTTACTCGCATACCTGGAAGAAGCGTTTGATATCATCATTATTGATTCCGCACCGGCCACTTTATTATCTGATGCGTATGTATTGTCGCCGCTTTGCGATGTCACCTTGTATGTTGTTAAACACAAGTTCACGCCAAAAAGCTACCTGGAAAGACTGGATGAAGAAAATTCAGCTAACCAGTTAAATAATATGAGGATTGTTTTTAACGGTATCCAGTCACGCGGATTCACCAAGAATGGTTATGGTTACGGCTATGGTTATGGCTATATTCATAATAACGATACCAAGACCAAAACAAGAAAAAAGAAGTACTCTAAGAAAGATTGAAAATATTATTAAACATCTTAATCAAAAACAAACAACCATTTAATCTACTCGTTTATCTGTACCTGTAAGTAAGATTGGCGCAGCCATCTTTTGGAAAACCACTGATCGACTAATTTAATTTCGTACTACAAATCTACCTAATGAACACAGATTTAAAAAAACAGTGGTTTTTAATTTACACCCGACCAGGGTGCGAAAAAAAGGTTGCCGAATTATTAGAAAGAAAGCGTCTTGAAGTATTCTGCCCGCTAACCAAAGCGCAAAAACGCTGGAGCGACAGAAAAAAACCTTCTTTATCTCCTCTTTTTAGTTCGTATGTCTTTGTATTTGCGTCAACCAATGATCATACTATCATCAAGCAAACGGATGGTGTCATTAATTTCATTTATTGGCTCGCCAGGCCTGCGGTCATTCGCCAGGAAGAAATTGATACCATCAGGAACTTTCTGAAAGAATATGACTTTGTCAGACTTGAAAAAACCTCTATTAACCTCAACGAACGGGTAAGAATAATAAACGGCCCGCTGATGATGTGGGAAGGAACAGTGGTGGAAATAAGAACCACAACTGTAAAGATCATTCTTCCGTCGCTTGGCTATGCGCTGGTAGCTGAGATCAGTAGAGAAAATACCGAGTCGGTCATGTCACTACAAGAGCTGAAAATGAAAGCCGGGTAAGATCAATTACCGATGCTCAAAGCGAAGACATCCTGATCTTGTTTCCAATTTTAAAATTTACACAACATGAAGGCCGGTGACAAGCCGGTCTTCTAATACTATTTTCATAACCCGGGGACTTTGATCGGGCAGTATAAATACTGTTTCTGCTGCCTGGCCAACACCAGCCCTGAAAAAATCTCCTAAAAAGCTGGTATTTTTAAAAAGAGATTTTCAATTTTATCACCAAATGCAAAAATTGATAAGCATAAAGAAAATATTCACAGCCGATATATTCAAGATATCTTTTCTAAACGCGATCGCCGTTCTGATCAAGATGCTTACCGCTTTTGTAAGTATGAAAGCGGTGGCCAACATATTGGGCGCAGCGGGACCCATGGGAATTGCCATGCTCGGCCAGCTCAACAATTTAACGGCAATCTTGCTGGCCGCTACCAATGGCGGCATCAACAATGGCATCACCCGTTATATTGCGGAAAACGCCAATGATGAAAAAGAGTATCAGCCATTCCTCGGAACAGGATTCTGGATCACCGCAGTACTATCTGTCATTTGCGGACTGGTGCTGATCATTGGCGCTGGTTTTTTTGCTACCCATATCTTAAAAGACATTCAATACATTACTGTCTTTTACATTTTCGGGTTTACGGTAATTCTTTACGGTCTTAACACGTTGTTGATATCCGTCATCAACGGGTTTAAGGAATTTAAAAAATATGTGATAGCCAATATACTTGGAAGTATTATCGGCCTGGTGTTCACCATTGTACTGGCTTATAATTTTGGGATCTTCGGCGCTTTGATAGCAGCTGTTACTTACCAGTCGATTGTATTCATACTTACTTTATTCCTGGTATTGAAAACAAAATGGTTTAAACCGAGGGAGTTTATCAAACATTTTAGTAAACCAGCGGCGATCAAACTGGGGCATTACTCTTTGATGGCCCTGGTGACAGCAGCGGTTATGCCTCTTAGTCAACTGGTGGTAAGAGGTCATATCTCCGACTATGACACCAGTGATGCAGGTTTACGTTATGCAGGGTTATGGGAAGCGATCAACAGGGTCTCCAATATGTTCCTGATGGTTTTCGCTACTTCGCTCAGCGTCTACTATTTGCCCCGGCTGACAGAATTAAAAACAGACCGGGAACTGCGCAATGAAGTGTTTTCGGTGGTTAAATTAGTCGGCCCCCTGCTACTGATCTTTTCCATCGCATTATATGCCGGAAGAAATATTGTCATTCATGTTCTCTTTACGGATGCATTTGCCGAAATGGAAAGCCTGTTTACTTTCCAGGTATTGGGTGATTTCTTTAAACTAATAAGCTGGGTGCTGGCTTATATAATGATCGCCAAATCCATGACTAAGACATACATTATTATGGAATTTGTAAGCAGCCTTTCGCAGATCGCTTTCAGCATATTCTTTTTTGAAAGCTATAAAAAAGCGGGAACGACCATGGGCATTGAGGGAGCTACCATGGGCTATGCAACAAGCCATTTTTTATACCTTATTTGCATGGTTTTTATCTTCAGGAAAATAGTTTTCCTGAAACCGGATTCCGGACGATAATCGTTGATACTTAATTGCCTGCCGGGTACGTTATTGCGCGTAAATTACTAGTCCTATATAAACATCGATCAAATTATTAATTTTGAGACCTGTACTAACTTACAACAACCTTTCAGCTTGAATATCGTAATACTACTTTGCGGGCTATTATTCGTTTATGTTCTGGTCACTAAACCTGAGATCATCGCGATCCTGTTTTTTACCATTACCATAGCCGACGTAAATTTTGAATTAGGCGGGCTACCGTTAAATGCCCGGGCCCTTATCGGCATCGCCTTGCTTGGAAGAACGGTTATTTCGCAAAGAAATGCGGGACAGGGCGGGTTTCTTTTTAATTCAAAGATCCTGCTCATCATCGGCTTTACCGTATATACCATTGTGGTCACAGCCTTCCATGACCTGATAACTGCGGCATTCATAAAACAATCGTTCCTCACCCTGATCGCGGTGTATTGCGGTTATTTCTACTACATGAAAAGAGGCGATATGCTTTACCTCAAGATTAGCCTGGTACTGGCGGCATTGATCTGTTTTTGCGACCTGGGGTATACCTATTCGGTCTATGGTGAATTTCCCGTGCAGCGGGTTTACCACATGCTGCTCGGCGTGCCCATCGAATACGATGAGGATGGCAATATCCTTGAAATTATTAACCATAACTTTTATGGTCTTATCTGCGGAACCGCATTCGTGGTGATAATTAATGATTTTATCAATCAGAAGTCGCCGAACAAACTCATTCTGCTGCTATTACCCATCATGTTCCTCGGCGTTCTTATGTCTACATCAAGAAGTACATTGCTGGGTATTATCGTAATATCATTCGTGCTGATCGCACGGGAATTAAAACACCGGGAGAGAGCGCAAAAAGCGATGTTGCTTATCACCATGGCGATAGGTATTCTCTTTCTTTCCCTATTTCTTTTCACCACGCTGCAAAGCTATTTTAGCCTTGAAAGTGATTTTATAGAACGGATATCACAACGATTGATCGACGAGCCGGTAGCCGTTTTTAATAAACACTTGGGCATGAACTACAATGCGAATTCATTAGAGGCAATGGACTGGAGGGAAGAGGCTTCCGCAGATGCCTTTAACGCATTTATGAATTTAAGTACGCTGGAACAACTCTTCGGTATCGGTTACTGGGGATTTATCGTCAGGGACCTTGGACATACCGGGCTAAACCCGCACAATGGTTTCCTGTTACTTCTTATCGAAACCGGTTTATTCGGCCTGGTAATGTATATCATACTCGTTATAGGAATTATACGGAGATCCTTGAAAATAAATACCAATATTCCACCATTGGTCACGACGCTGATCTTTGTCATCTTTTATTGTATAGGTCAGAATGGAGAGTTAACATCAAGCATCACCTTCCTCTTTATCTCCACCCTGATCGCAGAGAATGAACAGATAGCTTTACAACCACAAACCAACCATACGCCAATAAACCTGAATCCCCTGCCGTTATAGCCCGAAGAAATCTCCATCGTACCATGAGCCACCCAAAAATATTATATATCACTCCGGCCTTATCAGTTGGAGGAGCGGAAAAGTTTCTTATCCTGCTGTCCAATTCTTTGGTTCCTGAAAAAGAAAAGCAGATCGTTGTAAGCCTGAAAGCGGCCAATACCCTGCGGCATGAGCTGGACAGCAAAATTGAGTTTATCACTTTACCCCGAAAGAGTAAGTTTGATCTCAACCCTATTCTTAAGCTAAGAAGGTTAATCAGGGAACAGCAACCACAAATCATTTTTTGTATCAATTTTTATAGCTACCTGGTCAGTCGTTGCGCCATGTTTGGTCTTTCGACAAAAGCTACCAGGATCATCTCCTATCACAGCACCATACATGTTACCCGTAAGGAACACTGGCTACATAAATTGTATGCTTTTTTATTAACTAAAAAAGATTCGATCGTTACAGTATCCACCAACCAGGCAAAGTATACGTCCGAACATTATGGTATTGCTCAAAGCAAGTTTACAACTATTCATAATGGTATCGATCTGCGATACTGGCATCCTTCGATGGATGATAATGACCGGCTCGATATACGGAAAACATATGCGATCCCGGCTGGGGCCAACGTGATCGTAATGACAGCCGCATTACGCATCGAAAAAAATCATATTGGTGCCGTAAAAGCATTGCACCTGTTGCATACGGTTTATAATCAAAAGGCCTATTTATTGATGGTGGGTGATGGCGTAATGAAAGAAGAAATAGTAAAACTGGCCGACGAACTCAATTTACAGGATTATGTAAAGATCACCGGTATGCAAAAAGAAGTAAGACCATTCTATTGGGCCAGCGATCTCTTTACGTTAACCTCTACCAGTGTTGAAACTTTTTCCATAGCGGCGCTTGAAGCAATGGGCTGCGGCCTGCCTTCCGTACTGACCAATATCGGCGGGGCGACCGAAATGGTTCGTGATGGCTTAAATGGTTATATCTGCAACCTTGACGAGCAGGATATGGCGCAAAAATGGTCCACCGCTTTAAGCAATAATTTTTCCAGGGACTTCATTCACCACTTCACCCGCGATAATTTCTCAGCCGAGAAAATGCTGGAGGAATATAGAAAAATACTGTAGTCAACGCAATATTTTACAGCAACTGTTCGCATCAAAAAAAGGGGATATTACTATAACTCCTCAAAAATCCACCGTATCTTGGCTGCCGCAAGAGAACACAAGCTATCAATGTACCCCATTTAAATGAAGATCCTGCAAATAAATAGTTGCCATTACCGTCGTGGCGGTGCGGATGTGGTTTACCTCAATACTGGTGAGCTCTTAAAGCAAAGGGGGCATGAAGTTTTTTACTTCAGCATGAAAGATGAAAAGAACCTTCCCGACGAACATGCTGCCTATTTCCCTGCCAGTTCAGACCCCAGGAACCAGTCGTTGGTCAACAAAATAAAAATAGCCCCATCCTTCATCTACAATCGTGAGGCGTACACCAAACTTTCGCTTTTATTGGATGAAATAAAACCGGATATAGCCCATATCCACTTATTCCTGGGCAAACTCTCCTCCTCGATCCTGAAGGCGCTCAAAGAAAAAAATATACCGGTAGTGACCACCGTTCACGATTACCGGCTACTTTGCCC
>JANOCH010000732.1:0-4291 GCA_031412015.1 Chitinophagaceae bacterium | reverse complement strand
GTTATTGGATGAATGCTTATCCGTCAGCAGTAAACCGCTTCCCAATAACACTGAAGTAAGAATGAGTATACTTTTCATGGAGTAACCTTTGCCGTCAAATAGTCAAACGATTTATTGACCTCTTTATTTTACAGCGGATTTCTTTAACGATTGCTTTACAAGGATACGCAATCATCAAAAATGATGCAAAGAAAAATCCCGCTGAATTTTTCAGCGGGATGTGCAAAAGAAATTAACCAGGTGGAAATGATAATATTATTGTACAAGTGCCAATCAATCGTATTTCTTACATCGTAGTTTTCCTTACCAGTTACTGAAGCGGAAACCAACATTGTATGGCGTCAGGTCAAGTCCTTTTTCAAACATGCTTTTAAACGCATAGGAGCCATAAAGTTTGACCTGTCCAAGAGCGATTTCACCAATGTAGGAAAGCTTCCATTTACGCAGATCAAAATCACTTTTGGTTTTATCAACGTCGCCGTCAATCTTAATTTTCTGGCGGGCACTGTACAGGTAACCGGCGCTGACACCGGCGCTGATACCAAAATTATTGCGTTTGTTAGGCGTGAAATTGATGTTCAGCATCACCGGTACGGTAAGATAATCCGCAGCGAATTTATTTTTACCCACACCCGAATAACCAAGGTCGATATTAGTCGGGCTTTCATTAAACCTGATCCGTTTGTCTTCAAAATGATAGTTGTTCAGTTCCAGGCCTAAACCATATTTCAGGTTTACCACATGTTTTATCATATTGAGACGCTGCATAAAGAACCAGATATTGACGCTTCTTGATTTGCCCGCTCTTGCTTTCATTTCATCTTCACCAATACCGGTGGCAACAAAGCCAGAAGAGATCGCGGCAGGATAGTTAGAGTTGTCAACATAGTTAGAAAATCCAAGGTCCAGTATCCACCAATTGGTACTTATATTAGCAGGCTTATCCCTGTTGCGACGGGTGTTGATACGAAATATCCTGTCACGTTTTTTAGTGGAATCATAGTTGCCGCCTGGTTCACGAATGATGACCATTCCGCCAATTCTAATCGTGTCAGGAGCTTGTTTGGCAGTGGTGTCTGTCTGCGCAAAGCCGGTCAGTATTGTGCATAATGCCACGCACAGGGTAAAAATCCTTTTCATGTGTTCTGTTTTAATAATGAGTTTATAATTTGATTGCCAGTCCGCCCAACAGCAAGCGATCTTCATCATCGGTTGCTTTTATGTTTGTTGTTTTTTCAAACGTCCTTGTGACTTTCCGGAAAAATCCGCGGAGTTTGTTTTTCTTGCCGGGCGCTGCATCGGTGTCATCGATTGATTCTACTGATGCAACAGTTACTACATGGTTTAACGACTGACTATTGCCGGGAGTTACAACCGGAGCTTGTATATTTTCTTTAGAATTTGTTAATGATTCATCGATTATAATATCGGCTTTGGCGATAGGATTGTCTTCTCCCATTCCTTTGTTCACATTAGGATTATATTTTGGTTCCGGAAGATCATTTGTTTTTTTCTTTACTGAATTGTTATCAGCAACTACCGGAGCGTCTTCTTTTATTAGTAACGGAGAAGGCCGGCTATTTTTTTCTTTGCCGGCAGTTTTTTTATCCCTTATTGCTAAGAGCTCATTTATTATCGTTTCGTCCCTCCCCATTTTAGTTTCGCTGCTCTTAGCAGCCATCGGTGGATTTTGATCTGTCGTTACATTTGTTGACTTACCAGGTTTTACTGGTAATATCTTTTCGCCCGGGCTGTTGCCCGCAGCTATTTCGGCACTAACACCACCAGCATTTCTATTGATCATAAAAAAAGCCGTAGTGGCGATAGCTAATAAAAACGCGGCAGCAACAGCTATCTTTCTCCAGCTAATAGCTATGACACGAACTTTTTCTTCTTTGCGATATAATAATTCTTTATTATGGAAAACAAGTGCTTGCTCGGGTTCGAACTTTGTCTTTTGTAATAGATCCAATTCTTCTTGTATAGCCGGATGGCCAGCTGCAAATTTTTCTACGGTTGTTTTTTGTTCTGCCGTTAATTCATTATCCGTGTAAAGCAACAGCCATTCTTCATAATTAGTTGTTTTGATCGATTCAGCGTCGGAAATTTTCATCAATTGTTCTTTGTTATCAAAAACAAGAGAATCATCCGCAACCAACCGGCTCTGCAACAGCCAGTCCAGTTCCTCTTTCAGATCAGCATTCGCCTGTACAAATGACTCTACCTGGTGGCGTTCTTCACTGCCAAGTTCATTATCGATGTACAGGATAAAATACTCTTCGTAATTATGGCGTGTTATGTTCATTTGTTTTACTTTTTCTCTCAGCCAGTAGCTCACGGCTCATAGCTTTCTATATCACATTCTCAATTTTTACCAAATAATCCTTCAACTGTACTCTCGCCCTGTGCAGGTAGACTTTTACCTGACTTTCGCTTAATCCTGTAATCTGACCTATCTCTTCGTAACTATATCCTTCGTAATCTTTCAATAATACTAAAGAACGTTGTGTTTCACCTAACCGGCCCAGGGCCTCTTCCAGTACCTTTTTCAGGTTGTTGGCCGGGCGGTCCTGTATTTTCGACCCTTCACTGAATTCTTCCTTTAAATGGATCCTTTTTACCTTACGGATATGGTCGATCATCTGGTGATAGGCCACGGTAAATAAGTACGATTTCGACCGTTGGGCATCTACCTCCTCCCGGTTGCGCCACATTTTTTCAAAAGCGGTCTGCACCACGTCCCGGGCATCCTCTTCGTGGCGCAGGTTCTTGACAATGAAGCGATAAACATTGTCAGCGTAGGTCTTTACACATTCGTTATATTCCCTTTCAGTCATAAACAGCCGGTGTCCGGACGGCAGGCAAAATTAATGCGGTAGCCCGGAATTTTAAGTTATACGATTAATAATAGTGAAATGTTACAATGGAAAGGAAATTAGCAGGCTCCACCAACTACATGGAGGAGAAAAACTGGTGGGAAAGGTTTTCCCAGATCATTTTCCCGTCACTTCCTTTCTTCTGGCAGGAGGCGTCCATCGACTCTTTAGTGGAAGAATCCAAGCCCGCACGTCTGGATGACTGGAATAAGATGACTACCCCGGCCAGGGTTATGGCCAGTAACAAAGTTCCTATAGTAGTCTTATTTCGCATGTGGTGTTGGTTTCTTTCTATTTGACGACGCTTTGCAGCCAAATGTTACACCAAAGATAAAAAGCCCTGGAATCTGGGCAAGCAAATGTTGATAGAAAGCCGTTTTTTGCCAATGAAATGCGGAAAAGGGGGGGTAAAATACCTGCACACGGTTCGTAAATTTTGCGAATTGGGTACTGCCCGGGATAAATTCCCGGGTTTTCAGACATAGTGGGCCTTAAAACTTTACGTAGGTTTGCCGCTCAAAATCGACTATATGAATCTAAAGTTCGCTCACCGTGTAGCCAGGGAAGTGGAAGAGGTAAAAGCCGCCGGTCTTTATAAAACCGAACGGATCATCACCAGTCCGCAGGGAGCTGAAATAAAAGTAGGTGGTAAAACAGTATTGAATTTTTGTGCTAATAACTACCTTGGTCTTTCTTCCCATCCACGGGTAATTGCTGCGGCGCACATAGCTATTGATTCGCATGGCTATGGTATGAGCAGCGTTCGTTTTATCTGCGGTACACAGGATATTCATAAAGAACTGGAGGGAAAAATTTCCCAATTTCTCGGAACAGAAGATACTATTTTATATGCCGCCGCTTTTGATGCGAATGGGGGTGTGTTCGAACCGCTTTTTGGTGAAGAAGATGCGATCATTTCTGACGCGTTAAACCATGCGTCTATAATTGATGGAGTGCGTTTATGCAAGGCGCAGCGTTTTCGGTACGAGCACAACAATATGGTTGATCTTGAAAACAAGCTGAAAGAAGCAGCCGGCTGCCGTAGCCGCATTATTGTAACGGATGGTTCCTTTAGTATGGATGGTACTATCGCCCAATTGGATAAAATTGTTGAACTGGCGGAGAAGCACGATGCGGTTGTCATGATCGATGAATGTCATTCTTCCGGTTTTTTAGGAAAGACGGGAAGAGGTACACATGAATACCGTGGTGTAATGGGAAGAATAGATATTATAACCGGTACATTAGGCAAAGCACTTGGTGGCGCCAGCGGTGGTTTTACAAGCGGCCGAAAAGAGATTATTGAAATTCTTCGTCAACGCAGCCGTCCTTACCTGTTTTCAAACACCCTGGCCCCGTCCATTACCGGCGCTTCAATTGCGGTGTTGAATTTGTTGAGCGAAACAACCGAACTG
>JANOCH010000731.1:0-7089 GCA_031412015.1 Chitinophagaceae bacterium | reverse complement strand
TCTGTTATTTCACTTTTATCATTTATCATGAAGCGGTCGGCGGCCCGAAGTGTAACTCCTAAAACCGCAATAGTAAATTCTGCTTTTGTTACTATTTCTGTCAGCGCATCGTTATAGTACTGCTCAATGATGGTGATGACTGCTCCGTCCAATGCCGGCTCCAATGGTTTCCACCATAGCTCAAGCAAAGCCACTTTGCCTTTTATGGGATTGGCAGATCCGCCGGGTGCAAGCGGCGCCCTGAAAACAATATCATTACTGAAAGGAATAGCGGCAAAATTTTTATCCCTTAACGCCTGGAAATAAGTTTCTGAAACTTTTTTCAATTGTTCCTTGCGGTTTAATACTGCCATAAATAGTTTTTTTTGGCTTAAGTAATTGGTAATACAATACTAAAACTGGTTCCTTCACCCTCTTTAGTGTCGACCTTCAGCTCTCCACCATGTGCTTTTATAATATCATAACTTAGCGATAAACCTAACCCTGTTCCCTGACCGGTCGGTTTGGTGGTAAAGAAAGGCTGAAATATTTTATCCAGTACTTTTTGCGGAATGCCATTTCCATTGTCTTTTACTTTTATTTCAACCTTGCCTCTTACTTTCTTCGTACTTACAGAAACGGTGGGCTCATACCCCTGCCCGTCCGGCAGGCGGGCTTCACCCAACTGGCTTTTCCTTTCCGTTACCGCGTAAAAAGCATTGGTGATTAAATTCAGGATCGCCCTGCCTATATCCTGCGGTAGAATATCGATGCTGCCAATACTTCCATCAAAATCAGTTTTCATAGTGGCATTGAAAGATTTGTCCTTTGCCCGTAAACCATGATACGCCAACCGAAGGTATTCATCCGTCAACTCATTGATATCCGTTGATTCTTTGACCCCACTGCTGGTTCGGCTGTGCTGCAACATTCCCTTTACAATGGCATCGGCTCTTTTACCATGGTGATTGATCTTTTCTTCGTTGGCAGCTATATCATTGGCGATCGCTTTTACTTCTTCGATATTACCTTTCTCGATTTCATCTTTCAACTCCGCGATCAACTCTGTATTGACCTCGGAAAAATTATTAACGAAGTTGAGCGGGTTTTGAATTTCGTGGGCGATGCCGGCGGTAAGTTCACCAAGCGAAGCCATTTTTTCGGCATGAATTAATTGGGATTGGGTTGATTTTAAATCTTCCAGTGCATGCTGCAATTCTTCTTTCTGTAGCGTTATTTCGGCGGTACGTTCCGCCACCTGTACTTCCAGTTCGGCCTTCAGCGTGGCCATTATCTTATTTTGTCTTTCTTCTTCCAGTGTTTTCTCACGTTCCTTTGCCAGCGCTTTCTTTTGCTTGTTGGTAATGATGAGCATTACGATCATCCATATAAAAGAAAATCCAATGGCCACCTCGAAATACGTGTCCAGTCTTCTGTAAAAATCAAAGCTTATCGTTTCAACGATCCTGCTCAACAGGGAAGCAGCGATAAAGGGAAAAATAGCAATCAAGTATGACCTCCCTTGTTTGAATTCTTCCCGCCGGTAGATTAAATAGACAATAAACAGCAGGAACGAATACGCAGCCCAGGGAGTAAAGGGTCTGAGCTCACGCATAGTCGATTCGGCTATTAACAGGGCGATAGAGGCAACCATTCCACCCAGGAATATTTTGTCCCAGCGTGGCAACAGGTCAGAATCTTTTAGCGACCTGCGCAGGTACCGAAACATAAAAAAGGCCAGCAAAAACTCTCCTGCCATATAGAACGGTATAAAATAATTAAATGGGCAATTGAATGATAAACTCAGCACCTTCTCCTTCCGCACTTTCAACTTTTATCCCGATAACTATCTGGACTCCACACTGTGCTTTGATAATATCTTAAGTCAAAGATAAACCCAATCCCGTTCCCAGCGCTGTAAGCTCTATCATGAAATACTTAGATCATTTCCTGAAACATATATTGTTCGTCATATCCGGCCCGATAGCTACCGGGTACAAACTTCTTTTATCCTTGTTTTCACTCGTTCTTATTACCTTATTCTGTTGCAATAGTTGATTGCCCCTTTCCTGCTTACGCTTCTGCAAGGCTTGATAGCCATTCATCGTAGTAACCACTCATTGCTTCATAGCCAACACCGGGGGAGTTGGTTGAACGGAATTATTCTTAACAGGCTTAACTGTTCTCAGGTAAGCAAATATTGCCTTCAATTCATCATCTGTCATATGTTTGACCGGCATCATCGACATGGGCGGCATCAACGGCCTTGAACCAGGAAGTCCTTTACTGATACTGTTCCTGAGAGCATAAAGAAACTGATCTTCGGTCCACCTGGCTGTACCTGTTTCATCAGGTGTCAGGTTCGCAGAATAGGAAATGCCCCAGGGACCGGTCCAGGAGGTAAAATCTGACGTGACTATTAGTCCTTTGCTTTCCATTTGTTTCCTGTCAACATCCGCTGCAGGCGATTTCTCGGGGTGTCCGGATAAGAGCAGGCTGCTGTCGTCAACCGGCCCCATGGGTGTCATTTTCTTGGGTGTATGACAATCATTGCAGCCGCCAATGGTGACGAGGTGTTCGCCCCATTTGACCTGCGTTTCATAACCTCCGAAATTGGTTTTTTCTGTTGTTACGGTCGATTCAGCCGCAGGCACCGCTTGTTTGTTGTCAGCGCATTGGGTCAAAAAGATTGCAGCCAATACCAGGCCCGCAATTAGCGATGAATAAGACTTACGCATAAAGGTTGGTTTTATTGTAAATAAAAAATTGTACTACGCACCAGGGAGGGAATACGCCAAACTCGTGTTGGTTCAAAGGGGGATACAAATTCCTGCAGTACATGACATCAATCAGAGCATCGTCATTTCTGAGGATATATCTTTTTTTTTAACGCTCAGGTAAGAATCATAGTTAAAAGCTAAGAAATTTGGATGACATTTTGCAGAATGTTGTTTACTCGCCGATCAACTGGTACGATGGACAGGCTTTAAAAAGGCAACGGCTCCACAAAACCCGTGAATCCCGCACCAGTTCATCCAATTGGCAATTGAATAACAAACTCAGTTTCTTCCCCTTCCTTTGTATTAACCTTAAGTTCTCCGCCATGTGCTTTTACAATATCATAACTCAACGATAAACCCAAACCTGTTCCCTGTCCCGTTGGTTTGGTAGTAAAAAAAGGTTGAAAGATTTTATCTACTACTTTTTGAGTGATGCCGTTGCCATTGTCTTTTACAGCAATCAAAATTTTGTCGCCGGCTTTTTTCGTACTTACTGAAACAGTTGGCTCGTAACCGTAGGGCTGCTGTTTATTTTTTTCATCTACTGCATAAAATGCGTTGTTGATTAAGTTGAGAATAACTCTCCCGATATCCTGCGGAATGATACTGATGTTTCCAATCGTTTCATCAAAATCCGTTTTCAATATTGCATTGAATGATTTGTCTTTCGCTCTTAAACCATGATAAGCCAGGCGCAAATATTCATCAGCCAATGCACTGATATTCGTTGGTTCTTTTACACCTCTGCTGCTTTGGCTGTGCTGCAACATTCCTTTTACGATAGCATCAGCCCTTTTACCATGGTGGTTGATCTTTTTTTCATTGTCAGCGATATCATTTAATAATCCATCTTCCAAATCTTCGTTTCTTTCACTTTTAGCTTTTGACTTTTCACTTTTCAATTCTTCGATCAGCTCCGCATTCACTTCCGAAAAATTGTTCACGAAGTTTAACGGGTTTTGTATTTCATGCGCAATTCCGGCTGTAAGTTCTCCCAGGGAAGCCATCTTTTCGGATTGGATTAGCTGGTTTTGAGTGGCTTTCAGATCGGATAAGGTCGCTCCTAAAATTGTATTGGCCTTTTGCTTCAACCTGTTGGTTCGATATAGAAAAATGGCGATCACGATAAACGTTAAGAGTACCGACAATAATACATACGTTCTTATGCTGGCCTGGTAGCTTTCCTTTTCCTTTTCCAACTCCCGCAAACGAAGTTGTTCCTGGAAAGAAAGACTTTGAAATTCTACGAGGGTACTGATCCTTTCATTGTACAAAGTGTCTTTGGTGCGGAGTGCAAGACCCTGGTAAAAAAAAGCGCTGTCCTGCTGGTTCCTTTGTTTAAAACTCAGGTATAGGTTTTCATAAGCAATTCCCGGGTCCAATGCCGGCTGGAAAGTTGCCAATGCCTTTACCAATCTCGCGGATTCCCGGGCATAATACAGGCTGGAATCTGTTCTGTTCATTTTCAGGTACAATTGCGTAATTCCAAAATAATTCCTGGCCAGGGCCGTCAGGTTATTGCCTTCATTAGCCTGCTTTACTCCTTTAAAATAATATTGACTGGCCTCCGGATAATTCCCTTTTAGAAAAAAAACATTCCCTTTAAAGCCACTAACATTCGGCAACATGGATTTGTCACCTGCTGCTATTTTTAATTTTTCGGCGTGATTCAGAAAAATCAATGCGCTATCAAGCTGATTATTTCGGATAGCCCTTCTTGCAAATACCATTTCGATAGTACCAACACGGCTTGAATCCCCGTTCTCAGTGGCGAGTTTCCTGGCTTTATCCAGGTGCAAAATTTCTTCACGATAGTTTTGCGTCAAGCCCATTAAAAAACCAAACATCTGGTGAGCTACTGCCAGGATGGCTTTCCCGGCCTTTCCGGGCTTACCAATGGCAAAATTCATCGTACGCCATCGCTCTGTTGTGTGCAAATTATCTTCCGCCATCCTGATCCCTTCGATGAAGCATTGATGAGCTTCGGCATATTTACCTTTCCCCGTAGACTGATAACCTTTCCATATCAAACCCATTGATTCCGCCAGTGGGTGATTATTTTTTTTGGCAAGAGTTATTAGCTTGTCAGCATAGTAAAGCGCTGAGTCTTTATCTACCTCTTCATAGTAACCGTATATTTCATGGCAAACGTGATATCGTGCAGAGTCATCAGTGGCCTTCCAAAGGTCATTTTTCAAGCTATCGATATTAGCTTTTTGTGCGGTAATAGAACCAGCTATCATCACGAATATCAATACCAGGCCGATGCATTTTATCATTGCTAAATATTATCTTGATGGTATACGTAAAATAAATTCCGCTCCTTCACCCTCCTTTGTTTCCACTTTTAACTCCCCGCCATGTGCTTTTACAATATCATACGCCAGCGACAAACCCAATCCAGTTCCCTGCCCTGTTGGTTTAGTAGTAAAGAAGGGTTGAAAGATCTTATCAATTACATTTTTCGGTATACCCGTACCATTATCCTTCACGCTGATCTCAATACTGTCTTTTAATTTTTTGGTACTTACCAAAACTGCAGGTTCATAGGCTACTCCGGCTTGTTTCTTCTTTTCCGTTACCGCGTAGAAAGCATTATTGATCAAATTGAGAATTACTCTTCCAATATCTTGTGACATGATACTGATATTACCAATGCTATCATCGAAATTTGTATTCACTTCGGCAGTAAACAATTTATCTTTTGTACGAATACCCTGATAAGCCAGTCGCAGGTATTCATCTGCCAGTTTATTAATATCTGTCGGTTCTTTTACACCGGTACTGGTTCGGCTGTGTTGCAGCATGGCCTTAACAATAGTTTCGGCTCTTTTGCCATGGTGACTAATTTTTTCTTCATTCTCCACGATATTTTTTGTTAACGCTCTCACGTCACCATAGTTTTGTCTTTCCATCTCCTGTTCCATCTCCGCTAGTAACTCCCTGTTAACTTCCGAAAAATTATTGACGAAATTTAACGGGTTTTGTATTTCATGGGCAATGCCTGCGGTCAATTCTCCCAGCGAAGCCATTTTTTCTGATTGGATAAGTTGAACTTGTGTAGCCTGCAAATCAGTTAATGTTTTCTCCGTTTCTTGTTTTTGTTGTTGAAGCAAAACATTTGTATTTTTTTGTTTTTCATTACTGCGATATAAAAAAATTCCGAACAATAAAAAAACAGCCAGTAATGATATCAATCCATAGAATCGTAAGTTACTTTGATAGTCTTTTTGTTTTTGCTCATTCTCCTGTTGTTTTTGTTCTGTCAGGAATACTTTTTTTTGTTCTTCAATAGCCAGCAATTGAAGTTTTCGTAATTGTTCACTCCCAAAAAGACTATCATTAATACTCATTGTTAATTGCTGATATTTTAAAGCACTATCCAGTTTGTTTTTAGTGATATAATACGTTGCCAGCGTTTTACTTGCTTCAAGTATTATCGGCTTTTGAGAAGATCTTCGACCGAATGATAACGCCTTGTTAGCATAGTACAATGCAGAGTCAGATCTACCTAATTTATAATGTAGTATGGCTAAACGGCTATAAGTACGTCCTATATTTAATACATCATTTGTTACTGCAAGTGCAAAGCGGTAATAATAAAAAGCACTATCCGGTAAGTTCAGCAAATTGTAAACATTCCCTGTTTCTCTCAACACAAACGCTTTTCCGGGAGGCACTTGAGAAGTTTGTGCTACCGCCCAGGCCATCTTTTGAAAAATCAACGCTGAGTCCAGCATATTCATTTCCTGATAAGCAATACCCGCATTACATAAAAGGAATGATGTCATTGAAACCTGAAGTCTTTCTTTTTGGGCATAGGAACGGAACATATAATGTAAAGCAGTTCGATATTCTTTCAGATTTAAATAAGTGATGCCAATAAAACCCTGAACCTCTGCGATCAGTTTAAGATCTCTAATTTCCTCACTTATTGGCAACGCTTTAAATAGATTGTCAAGAGATTCTGGATAATTACCACTTACCCGATGATATTCTGCTAAGGTTTGGTATGCCAATATTTTGCCCTGCTTAAAGTTGATCAACTTAGACAAGTACAATGCCTCTTGAGCTGGTGGGAGACTGGAATCTGGTTTAAAAAAACGATATCGTTGAGCTGTTTTAATAAGCCTTATTACCGTTGCTGTATCTTGCTGATATGAATTTGTACTTTGTGCAGTAGCAGGCTGTAATACAAAAAACAAAAAAACAATAATGCAGATTGACACTCTTATTATCATGGTATTGGAAGATTAATAATAAATGTTGATCCTTCACCTTCCTTCGTTTCCACCTTCAATTCACCACCGTGTGCTTTTACAATATCATA
>JANOCH010000730.1:0-2362 GCA_031412015.1 Chitinophagaceae bacterium | reverse complement strand
AAACGGAGAAATGAAAAGAAACAATTTCAAAGACAACAGAGTTGATCGCTAATACTGTTTGTTGCCAGGCCACGAGGCTCACCGCAAGCTCTTCATCCGCCGACTCTCTTAAATTAGCGCCGATCACCGCACTGCAGTACTCAGGATGTGCCGGTCCGCAGTGATAACACTCGCGAAAATTCTCCGCGATCAGTTTCCAGTTGGTCCGAAGCTCATATCTTTTTGTATGAGCCACTTTCGCTTTGTCAACCCGGAAGGGCTTTAAGAAGGGGGCATAATCTTTTATCACCTTGCTGAAATCGGGCGGGTTCTGCGCCAATGAAATAAATATAAACCCTTCCACTACTTTTATTTGTACAGCATGCAAGCCAAATTGAGATCTGTCAAAATCATCCGGCATGAGTCTTGACTTCAGTAACGAACCGTCCTTGTCATATACCCATTGATGATAGGGACAAATTAATTTCGGCGTATTCCCTTTTTCTTCTAAACAAATGAGCGATCCCCGATGCCTGCAGGTATTGTAATGAGCAAATACTTCGCCGTCATTTCCACGTATGACAATGATGGAATCCTTGTGAGCCTGGTACGTAAAGTAATCTCCTGGTTTTGGAATTGCTGCCGTAGTACCGGCAAACAACCAATATTTTTTCCAGATATGTTCCCATTCCTGCTCAAATACCTGCGCATCGGTGTAAAAAGATTGCTCTAAACTCCAGCCGGAACGATACTGATCCAGCAACTGTTCAATAGTCAGTGTACTCATATGGCAAAAAAGATTGATGTACGTTAAGGTAAATTTACTGAATATTGTTAAGACACTGACAATACGCTGAACTCAAAATAAGTACCTTCAGCATCCAAGATTATTTTTTATGACGCTGGAACATGTTGCCATCTGGACCAATCAATTAGAAACATTGAAAGAGTATTATGTAAAATACTTCCAGGGAAAATCAAACGATAAATACACTAACAACAGCAAAGATTTTAAAAGCTATTTCCTGAGTTTTGCCTCCGGTGCAAGATTGGAGTTAATGTCAATGCCTGTTATTCCTGCCAATCAAAACGATACTATTCAAAAACAACATCTCGGCATCATCCATCTTGCATTTGGTGTGGACACCCTGCAAGAAGTGGAAGAAAAAGCCAGGCAATTGCAGGCTGATGGATTTCCTATACTCAGCGGCCCACGCAAAACAGGCGATGGCTATTACGAATTTGAAACACTTGACCCGGATAACAACCGGATAGAAGTAACGGCGGTATATCCTTTAACTTAATGTAATGCCTGCCGGGCAACTCTTAACCATCCCCTAACACAATTATTCAGTAAATTGTATACAGGAGGAAGTTTTATGAAGAAGTTGTTTTTGATAATTACCGTCACAGTGTTCACTATCCCTCTCTTTAGCCAAAAAAGACCCGATACCTATCGGGTTTCGCAAGTCAAAACAAAAGAAGAGTTGTTGAATGAAGAATATTGCAGCCCTTTATTTAATACATCGAACGCGGATTATTTCGATCTGCTGGATGACAGGGTCAATTCATCAGCCATAGCATACCTGAATGTACTGGATTGGTTACAGGGACGGGTGGCAGGTTTACAAATTTATAGAGCCAACAACAACCTCCGGATCCCGTTCATTCGAAACCAGCGGGCTACCGTTTTTGTAAATGAGATACGCATGGATTATGATTACCTCAATATGTTACCGGTAACCGATATAGCGATGATAAAGATCATTAAGGGTCCATTCATTGGTGGATGGGGCGGCGCTGGTGGAGCAATCGCTATTTACACGATTCGCGGAGAGGGTGATGAAGAGCGATAGCCGGATTTTAAATTCTATCCATTATTATTTAAATATTAAAAGTAATGAGGACAAAAATGGCAGGCTTTTATTTTTAAACTGCAAATTCTTTACTCCAATCCAAACATTCCTTTATTCAACTGTTGAAGTATCTGCATTTTGTACTCCGCGGCAATCAATAAGGAAATATTATGCGGGCTACCGCCGTAAGAAACCATCCGCACGGGTATATTCATGATGGAGCCAAATAATTTCTTTACAATATCTGTTGTTTGAGATATTTCATTACCCACCACCGAAATGATGACCTGGTTATGATCCACCTCTGTTGATCCAAATGGCTCCAATTCCTTTAATATTTCTTTTAGAAAAACAGGACTGTCAATGGTTACGGAAACCGCAACCTCCGACGTAGTGATCATGTCGATGGGTGTACGATACTTTTCAAATACCTCAAATATCTTTCTAAGAAATCCATACGCCAGTAACATACGACTGCTTTTGATTCGTATCGCAATGATATTATCTTTTGCTGCCACGGCTTTTAC
>JANOCH010000729.1:0-2395 GCA_031412015.1 Chitinophagaceae bacterium | reverse complement strand
AAGTGGAGGAACAGAGAGTGGCGATCAGGGAAAATGAATTTAATCTGAAAGTGAAAGAACTGGAAAAGCAATTAGACGATCAAAAGAAATTAGCCGATGAAATGAGAAGAAAGGCGGAACAGGGCTCCATGCAATTGCAGGGTGAGGTACAGGAACTGGCGCTGGAAGAAATACTAAGGACATCATTTCCCTTTGATGTAATAAGCGAAGTAGGCAAGGGTGTTCGCGGAGCTGATTGCATTCAAACCGTACGAAATAATTTCGGTCAGGAATGCGGCAAAATCATTTATGAAAGTAAAAGGACAAAAGACTTTTCCAACGACTGGATCGAAAAATTGAAAGCCGATATGCGGGTACTGGGCGCCGATACAGCATTGATCGTAACCCAGGCTTTTCCAAAAGACATGGATCGCTTTGGAGAAAAAGATGGTGTATGGATCTGTTCTTTTACGGAAGTAAAATCCATTGTACACATGTTGCGGGACGGTATTATTAAAATTGCTATCGCAACAAAAAGCCAGGAGAATCGTGGTGACAAGATGCACATGTTGTATGACTATCTTACCAGCCATGAATTCGCCGGACAATGGAAAGCCATCCGCGAAGGATTTATGAGCATGAAACTTTCTATTCAAAAAGAACGGGACGCCATGGAGAAATTATGGAAAGCCAGGGAAAAGCAATTGGAAAAAGTATTATTGAATGCCGCGCATGTCCGGGGTTCTATTGAAGGCATATCTGGCATGGATGCCGTAGATCTGAATTTACTGGAATCGGGAAATGAAGATGATATGGCGCACTAATAATTAGTTGACCACCCAGGCCAGTACGAGATGATCGAACAGGCTGTATTGAATAGATAAGTGGGAGTGATTTTTTGAAAAAAAACAATCAATAACTTTTTTTTCATGGTCCTGCCGGTTTAATTGAATTTGCTCACTGAAATGAACACCGCCATCTCCATACCATTTAAAAACAGATTCCTTGCAGCTCCAGAGCAAAGTAATTGTACGGGCATCAGGAACTGATCCATCCACCGCCCATTTTTTCTTTTCATATTCATTTAAAAATTTATCGCGGATACGGATGATCTTTTCTACCGGTATTTCAATATCAATGCCCACCCTTCTTTCTTTACTGACAATGGCCGCCGCATAATCACCACAATGAGAAATGGAAAAATGATATTGCTCTCCCGGCAAAAATGGTTTGCGGGTATCGGCGATCTGTATCAGCTGGTAAGGAAAATCAGGGAAAAGAAATTGAAGCAAAAACCTACCTGCCAAATGTTGTAACCGTTTATGCGGATGCGTGACATCCCTGTGCTGCGGCACATTTCCTTTAAAGAAATCTTCCGACTCTTCGATCTTCCATATTCCCAGCCGGGTGGTTTCGCTAACGCGATGTTGAAAAAAAATCGGCATACCTCAGCTTTTCATCATTATTTTGCTGCTCACGGGCTTTATTAAAAACCGAAGATAGAAAATGATACTTTCTGATACACGAATACTGGAAGAAATAGAAAAAGGTACGATCAAGGTTGTTCCTTATAGCAGGGAATGCCTGGGCAGCAATTCTTATGATGTACACCTTGGAAAAACATTGGCTACCTATAAAGAACACATGATCGATGCGAAGAAACACAACCAGATCGATTACTTTGAAATACCCGAAGATGGTATTGTATTGTATCCGCATATTTTCTATCTCGGGGTGACGGAAGAATACACCGAAACACATGCGCATGTTCCTTTCCTCGAAGGCAAATCATCCACTGGTCGTTTAGGAATAGATATCCATGCGACTGCCGGCAAAGGTGATGTTGGCTTTTGTGGTAACTGGACACTGGAGATCTCGGTTAAGCAACCGGTAAAAGTTTATAAAGGAATGCCGATCGGCCAACTTATTTATTTCCCTGTTGAAGGTGATATCGAGGTAAGCTATAGCCAGAAAAAAAATTCAAAATATAGCAATCAGCCTGACAGGCCGGTGGAAAGTATGATGTGGAAGAATAAATTCTGATTTACTTATTTTTTGTAACGTTGCTTTGATGGGCAATGGGCAAAAGGCAAATTCATCAAATGGCTTCAATTCCAAACGTCTTATAATAGGCAACTAACCAGGCCACCACTTCATTATAGGTTTGTTTTCCCCCCGGTTGATTATTGGCTTTCAAAAAATGTCCGTAAGACCAGGTAATAACCGGTTCTATGGGATTTTTATACTTTTTGTAAAAGCTTCTTAATTCCCGGATGTCCATGGTCACCTGCGGATGCAATTTTTGCTGAAACGATCTGAAGAGCGCTGAATCCCTTCTATACACTTCACCGGCTGCATAATTATATATATCAAAGTACATAGAATATCGATCACCTGCTTTTCAATATTCCATGTA
>JANOCH010000728.1:0-5783 GCA_031412015.1 Chitinophagaceae bacterium | reverse complement strand
CATTGGGAGGCTATGTAGAAGCCAATTATCAATACATCAGCCAGGACGGTGTGAGTGAGAAGCACCAGTTTCAAATGCGCAGGTTAACATTATTTGTTTCCTCTTCCATTGCGAAAAGAATTAAATTTTTATCAGAGATAGAATTTGAAGACGGTACGAAAGAGATCAACATAGAATTTGCATCAATAGATTTTGAATTTTCTCCCTTACTTAATTTTCGTGGGGGCATAGTGATGAACCCTATCGGCGCTTTTAACCAGAATCATGACGGGCCTAAATGGGAGTTTATTGACCGGCCTATTTCTGCTACGCAAATGCTGCCTGCTACTTTTAGTAATGTGGGCTTTGGTTTGTATGGAAAAAAATTCACCAAAGATTGGGTTTATGGATATGAAGCTTACCTCACCAATGGTTTTGATGATAAAATAATAACCAATACTGAAAACAAAACCTTTTTGCCCGCCACCAAAGAAAACAAGGACAGGTTTGAAGAAAGTTTC
Source organism: Chitinophagaceae bacterium (assembly GCA_031412015.1). Taxonomy (GTDB): domain Bacteria; phylum Bacteroidota; class Bacteroidia; order Chitinophagales; family Chitinophagaceae; genus Terrimonas_B. The sequence goes on along the minus strand of JANOCH010000728.1, from coordinate 5,283 downwards.
AATGGCAGTATGTTGTTGACGACAAAAGCGGCCGTGAAAAACAGGAATATCGGTGAAATAGGATTGTCCTATATGGGCGGGGTTTACAATAAGTTTGAAGAGGATGGATTGGTATTGGATAAAAAAAGAAGGGTGGATGTTTTGGCCGTTGATTTTAATACGACAATTCAAAAGGTGAATACCTTTATTAATGCTGAGTGGGCCTGGATCACAATCGATATACCTGATACGTATTTGGAGCAGTTTGGGAGAAAACAACAGGGCGGATTTATTGATATAATACAACCTGTATTGAAAAGACCCATGTTTGGTTTTGAAAAAGCGGTGCTTAATGCCGGTATAAGACTAGAATACGTAGACTGGAATAAAGGAAAATTCAAATCAACCGGAGATAATATTGCTGATGAAGTATTCTCTATTGTGCCTGCCATTAGCTGGAGGCCAACAGCACAAACAGTAATACGTTTCAATTACCGGTATAACTGGCAAAAAGATATTTTGGGTAACCCTGCTGCAAAACTGGCGGGGTTTCAGTTCGGCGTATCCACTTATTTTTAAAGCGATTTATCATTGCTTGGTCAGGGTAATTGGGGTAGTATCATTTTTCGCTTCGGTCTATTCTCAATAAAGCAGGTGATTTTTGTCACAGGAATGAAAAATTGCTTTGTATCTTTAAGCCGTGAAGCGTTTAGCAGGTATATTACTTGTTTCTGTTTATATGTTATCTTTCGCAGAGTTGCACAACCTGCTGAAGATACCTGTTCTGTTTGAGCACTACAAAGAACACCGGGAACTTAATCCGGACATAAGTTTTTGGTCTTTTATTAAATTACATTATTTGGATCCGGTTGTCGTAGACGACGATTACCAAAGAGATCAGCAACTGCCTTTCCGTGATACTGACTGTTGTGTGATGACCCTGGCAAATGTCTGCGAGTGTCTGCATATAGCAGTTGAGATTGACAAGCCTGCAGAGATCGTTAAAGAGTTTCATTTGTTTAACGAGGAGAATAAGCCTCAATTTATTACTTTCGATATATTCCAGCCTCCACGTACAAGCTGCTAAGTTTTCATTTTATTTTTCAAATTGATTTTTCGATCAAGTAAAACTTTTTATGCTTAATCATATCATCCGCTTTTCCATACGGAACAAGCTGATCATTGGTTTATTAGTACTTGGGCTAATAGGCTATGGCGCCTATTCTTTTACCAGGCTGCCAATTGACGCTGTTCCGGATATAACCAATAACCAGGTGCTGGTGATCACTGTATCGCCGTCATTAGCCGCACCCGAAGTCGAACGACTGATTACCTTCCCCATCGAACAGGCAACAGCTAATGTGCCTGGCATCATTGAGATCCGTTCTTTTTCCAGATTTGGATTGTCACTTGTTACGATTGTGTTTGATGATAATACCGATGTCTATTGGGCAAGGCAACAGGTATCAGAACGTTTGCAGCAGGTGCGATCTGAGATACCGGCAGACGCCGGGAACCCTTCATTAGGGCCTGTAACTACCGGGTTGGGAGAGATATTCCAGTATGCCATCAGGCCCAAAAAAGGTTATGAAGACAAATACACAGCAACAGAGTTAAGAACTATACAGGATTGGATAGTTCGCCGGCAATTATTGGGCACTCCCGGCGTAGCAGATGTGAGCAGTTTTGGTGGCAACCTCAAGCAATATGAAGTAGCTGTTAACAGCGAAAGACTGAAAAGTATGAACGTCACCATTGCTGATGTTTTTACAGCGCTTCAGCAAAATAACCAGAACACTGGCGGTGCTTATATCGAGAAAGGACCTACCGTTTTGTATATACGCAGCGAAGGCCTGGCCAAAGGAATAGAAGATATTGGAAAAATATTTGTCAGGCATACAACAGTGGGAATACCCGTGTACATAAAAGATGTGGCAGAAGTACGCATCGGCACCGCGGTGAGATATGGCGCCATGTGTTTTAACGATGAAGGTGAGGTGGCCGGTGCAATAGTCATGATGCTGAAAGGGGCCAATTCATCAGCAGTGATCAAAAATGTAAAAGAACGGATCAGGCAAATAGAAAAGACATTGCCTGAAGGAGTAAAGATCGAGGCCTTTCTCGACAGAACTAAAATGGTCAACAATGCCATTAGTACGGTGGAGAAAAACCTGTTGGAAGGAGCGCTGATCGTTATTTTTATCCTCGTTATTTTTTTGGGAAATCTAAGGGCCGGGCTGATCGTGGCTTCGGTCATTCCACTCGCCATGCTCTTTGCGGTGATAATGATGAATGCTTTTGGCGTATCGGGAAACCTGATGAGCCTGGGAGCTTTGGATTTTGGATTGATCGTAGACGGAGCTGTTATTATAGTGGAAGCGGTCATGCACCGGCTTTATCATAGCCGCCACTTTGCAGTCAATAACAGTATTACGCAAGCGCAAATGAATGAGCAGGTAGAGAGCTCTGCCGGTAAAATGATGAACTCCGCGGTTTTCGGCCAGATCATTATATTGATCGTTTATCTCCCCATACTTGCCTTGGTAGGTATAGAAGGAAAGATGTTTAAACCGATGGCTCAAACAGTTTCCTTTGCATTGATCGGTGCTTTTATCCTGTCACTGACCTATGTGCCGATGATCACCTCCCTGTTCCTTAGTAAAAAGATGACGCATACCGAAAATTTTTCGGATAAAATGATGAAAAGGATACAGGGTTGGTATGAGCCTGTGTTAAGAAAGGCGTTAGCATTTCCAAAGATCATTTTAAGTGTCGTGATCGTGTTTTTTTTATTTGCTGCGTTCCTTCTTTCCAGGCTGGGTGGTGAGTTTATACCTAAACTGGAAGAAGGTGATTTTGCCGTGGATACGAGAATACTTACCGGTAGTTCTTTAACACAGACCATTGAAGCAACCCAAAAGACCGCAGGGATATTATTAAAAAAATTTCCAGAAGTAGAAAAAGTAGTCACTAAAATTGGCTCCGGTGAAATTCCAACAGATCCTATGCCGATTGAGGCATCCGATATGATGGTGATATTAAAGGACAAGAAGGAATGGACATCGGCAAAAACATTTGATGAACTGGCCAATAAGATGAGTAAGGAACTGGAAGATATTCCCGGTGTAACGGCAGGCTTTCAATACCCGGTGCAGATGCGTTTCAATGAATTGATGACAGGCGCCAGGCAGGATGTGGTTTGCAAAATTTTTGGAGAAGACCTTGATACGTTGGCCGCTTATTCGAAAAAACTGGGCGATGTGGTTCATACGGTTAACGGTGCAAGGGATATTTACGTTGAAACAGTAACGGGTCTGCCGCAAATCGTGATCAACTTTAATCGTGATGCCATGTCGCATTACCAGTTGCATATCGCTGATGTGAACAGGGTGATAAGAACCGCTTTTGCCGGGGAGAGTGCAGGGCTGGTATATGAAAATGAAAGAAGGTTCGACCTCGTTGTCCGTTTAAATCAGCAATCGAGAAAAGATCTTACTGACGTACAGAATCTTTTAATCGCTACGCCGTCCGGCACACAGATTCCTCTATCCCAGGTGGCAACTGTAGAGATCAAAGAAGGGCCTAACCAGATACAACGGGAAGATGCTAAACGACGGATCGTTGTTGGCTTTAACGTAAGGGGAAGAGACGTCCAAAGCGTCGTCAATGAATTGAATGAAAAAGTAAATGCGCAACTTAAATTACCACCGGGCTATTACGTAACCTATGGCGGTCAATTTGAAAACCTTGTGCAGGCAAAGAAAAGATTGGCCATTGCTTTACCTGTTGCTTTATTACTCATTTTTATTATGCTCTATTTCGCTTTTGGGAAACTAAAATATGGCGTACTGATCTTTTCAGCTATCCCGCTTTCAGCTATTGGTGGCGTGCTGGCTTTGTGGATGCTGGGTATGCCATTTAGTATTTCAGCCGGTGTTGGTTTTATTGCTTTGTTTGGTGTGGCCGTATTAAACGGTATCGTGCTGATAACAGAATTCAACCGCTTAAAAGAACAAGGTTTGCATGATCTTAAATTAATTATTATGGAAGGAACAAAAGTCAGGCTGCGTCCTGTATTAATGACAGCCTCCGTGGCTTCATTGGGTTTTTTGCCGATGGCATTAAGTCATGGTGCCGGGGCGGAAGTGCAGCGACCATTGGCAACGGTTGTTATTGGTGGTTTGATCACTGCAACTTTTCTTACACTGGTAGTATTACCAATATTATACCGGTGGATCGAAAGAGAGAAACCCGGGAAAAGAAAATTGAGACCTGTAGCGGGAATTCTTTTATTATTATCGTTGAGTGTATTCGCACAGGGGCAAACGATCGAAGGGAAAAAAATAAAGCTGGAAGAAATGCTTCAACTGGCCAATAAGCAAAATCTTTCGATTCAGTCGCTGCAAAAAGAATCTGCTTACTGGAAACAATTACAGGCGGCGGTTTTTGAGCCCGCCAAAACACAGGTAGGTGCGGAGTATGGCAAATTCAACAGCATAAATAACGATACCCGTTTCATGCTAAGCCAGTCTTTTAGTTTACCTGTTGTTTATAAACGGCAAAGGGAATTTTATTTGGCCAATGAAAATGCACAGGTGGCTATGGTGGACTGGAAACAACAGGAATTAGATAAAGAGGTGAAGCTTGTTTTCTGGCAGATGGCTGATCTCTTAGCAAGACAAAACTTGCTGCTGCGGCTTGACTCCGTTTACAGTCGTGTGTTGAAGGCGGCAGAACTAAGGTTGAAATCCGGTGAATCTAATTTGCTGGAAAAAACAACGGCGGAAACTCAGTTGCAGCAATTCAGGATACAGCAACAACAGGTATACAGTGATATTCTCATCGCACAACAAAAATTGCAATGGTTGTTGAATACTGAAGATAAGTTGTTGCCGGACTATGCTACTGAAGGATCAGTGGATGCTATGGTGAACGATACAGCTACGATAGCCGGGCATCCGTTGTTAAAGTATAAAGAACTACAGGCAGCTGTTGCCGCTTTACAAACGGCGGTCGAGAGAAATAAGCTGGCTCCCGATATTTCTGTTGGGTACAATAATATGTCTATTGTGGGTTACCAGTCAGCGGATGGTGTTACACAAAAGTATTATGGGTCAGGCAACAGGTTCAATAGTTTTAACCTGACATTGGGTGTACCCATCTTCAGCAGGGTTGCTAAAAATAAAATAAAGGCGGGGCGGCTTAACGAAGAAGTGGCGAGAATGAATGTAAAAGTGGCCGATCAGCAGTTGAAGAGCCACTTATTACAATTGTCGGAAGAGTGGAGAAAAAAGCAACAGCTTG
>JANOCH010000727.1:0-2431 GCA_031412015.1 Chitinophagaceae bacterium | reverse complement strand
GCATTGATCGATTGAACAAAATTTATCCTTACCACTGGTTGCCGTGTATCATTATTAAATTGCCACCAGTTCATCAATACTAATTGCACCTGCTTTTTTGTATTAAACGCATATTCGCCGCCAACCCAGGCCCTGTACTGATCCCAGTTTTGCCGTGTCTTACTGGTTTGCCACATTAACTCGTTTCCCGCCAACGCCTTCCACTTTTGTCCGATTGACAGATCGGCAGCCAGCCTGTATCGAAAACGAAAAGCTAGTCCTTGCTGGTTGGTCCAATGTCTTTGTTCTGTTCTGAACTGGTTGATCAGTTGCCACTTTTTTAATTTCCATTCATGTTTTAGCTCTTCCCATAACCTTACCTCATCCGATACAATTTTTTTACCGGCGCCGGATTCCTGGCGTTGATGAAACCAGGCGCCACCAATAGCAGTACTCCATTGCTTACAGAAATAATAATGCGCCCCTGTACGTACAGCCAGTAAACCCACGGTGGGTTGTTTTGCAAAATTCCTTGCCTGCACATCCGTGTTTACCACCCACCTTTTATTGATGGAATACCTCAAATAATATGCAGGCCACCAGCTTATATGTTTATTGGTGGTGGATTGTGCCGTTGCGCTCGTCACTGCCAATAAAACAGAAGCTGATATGGTCAATCTATTAATCGGCATGTATCCATTTGCGGTATGAAAAATCACCAAAGGTCTCTTCTTTGTTTCTTTCCTTCGAATACACGGCAAAAAGCTCGTCCAGTGTTTGCAGTATCTGCTCCTCGTTAAGGCTTTCCTTGTACTTTGTATTTAATCGTTCACCCAGCCGGTCACCGCCAATGTGGAGGTTGTATTGGCCATATGAAGTTCCGATAAAACCAATTTCGGATGCTGACGAACGCCCACAACCGTTCGGGCATCCCGTCATACGAAGGATGATCTCTTCACTTTTCAAAGCATGTTTTTCCAATAAGGGCTCGATCCTGGAAATAAGTGTGGGCAAATAACGTTGGGCTTCCGCCAGCGCTAATGGACATGTATTGAATGCCACGCAGGCCATTGAATTCTTGCGCAATTCGCCGGCATTGTTTGTATGCGTAAGTAAACCGAACCCGATCAATATTTTTTCAACTTCTGCCTTATCGGCTTCGGAAATATCTGCCAAAATCAAATTTTGATTTCCGGTAAAACGAAAATTAGCTTTACCCGTTTTTGCTACTTCCAGCAATGCTGTTTTCAACGGCGCTTTTTCATCATCGAGTATTCTTCCATTTTCTACGAACAACGTATAATACCACTTGCCTTCGTGATTCTGCTGCCATCCATAATGATCTTTACGGCTGGTAAATGCGTAAGGCTTTATTTCTCCTAATTTAAAACCACATCTTTTTTCCAGCTCTTCTTTAAACGCTTCAACCCCCAATCTGTCAATGGTATATTTTAATCTGGCCAGTTTTCGGTCGCTCCGGTTGCCATGATCTCTTTGTATGGTCATGATCTCATATACCGCTTTCATCACTTTTTCTTCACTGTCTATAAAACCAAGCACCGTCGCCAATCTTGGATAGGTGTTCGGATTTCCGTGGGTAGCACTCAAACCGCCACCAGCTGCGATATTGAAACCTTTCAATTTATTATCCTCAATGATAGCGATAAGGCCCACATCATTGGTCAGCACATCCACATCGTTATTTGGCGGAATAGCGATACCAATTTTAAATTTTCTTGGGAGATACCTGTCCTGGTATAATGGATCATCTTCTTTTTTATCGGCTATCTGCTGCTCATCCAGCCATATTTCGTAATAAGCTCTTGTTTTTGGCAATGCCAGTGTACTTATTTTATCAGCATATTTAAACACTTCCTCATGAATGGCGGATTCTTTGGGATGAGCACTGCAGGTAACATTACGATTTACATCACCGCAAGCCGCAATAGAGTCCAGGTGAAGTGTATTAAATGATTGAATGGTTGGCTTGATATGTGATTTCAATATTCCATGCAATTGGACCGTTTGCCTTGTTGTAACCTTTATAGTGCCCGTGGAATGCTCACCGGCGATATGATGCAATCCAATCCATTGCTCCGGTGTGAGAAAACCACCCGGCAACCGAAGACGTATCATATAAGAATACAACCATTCCAGTTTTTTATTACTTCGCTCTTCTCTACGGTCCCGATCATCCTGCTGATAGAGTCCATGGAATTTTATCAATGACTGATCGTCTTCCCGCAATGCGCCGGTAATATCATCCAGCAAGCTTCCCGTCAATGAACCACGAAGCCCTTTGCTGGCCGTTTTAATTCTCTCGACCGGTGATAAATTATTTTTTTCGCTCATACCCCAAACCCCTAAAGGGCTTTTAGAATCTGAGTTTAGCAATCACATTTTATGACCGGAAATTTAAACTCAGAGTTAGTTTAAAAATTTATTTATATAA
>JANOCH010000726.1:0-3608 GCA_031412015.1 Chitinophagaceae bacterium | reverse complement strand
GACAAACTTAGTTTTAACCGGACCCATTTCAAATTGACTTTCCATACATTCATTTAGCAGCAGCTTCGCCTTATCTTTTTTTCCCGCACCGGAGAAAATAAGGGCAGTATGCAGTACGGCATCCGGTTCAAAATTTCTTTTATACACATAGTTATTCGCTATGATATTCGCCTGCTGTAAATCGCCTCTACTGAAGTAAACCCAGGCCAGCCAATCATAGGTTTCCGGCGTAGCCCGATGTGCCACTTCCTTTTCAGCCAGCAATAAAGCTTTATCAAGATCTTTTATTTCTTCCGTATAAAGATGGATAAGGTATTTATTGTACATATCGCCATAACCCGGCATTTCCACCTGCCGGATAAATCTCCCGATATATTCTTTTTTCTTTTCATTATCACCCTCCCACTCCGCTATTTCCGCCAGGTTTAGATATAGGTCAGGCATATCGGTCTGCGACAATATGTATTGATAAATGCGTTCGGCTTCGTCCGTATTGTGATCATACGAGAAGGCTATCCATGCGATCCCTTTCAGCGCATAAATATAGCCGCTGTCTTTCTGCAGTACATTCAAATAAGCGTTGTACGACTCTTCCACTCTGCCGGCGTGTCCGTACATGTCACCCAAATTGGAAAGAGCCCAGCAAAATAAACCACTTGTTTTGTTCTTTACTTTATCGAATGCCTGCTCCATCAGTTTAATAGCGCCGTCAAGATTGCCTTTGTGGTCTTCTAATTTCGCCTTGCGGATCAGGTAGTCAAAAGAGGATTTATCTTTGATTGATTCTATTTTTTTCGAAGCAAGGACAATATCTCCCAATTCCATTTTTGTATCAAACTCGAGTAGCCGGGTTGTGTAAGCGTCTCCGCTGGCTTTCTCCGCCGCTTCAGTAAATAAACCCGCCTCCCTGAATTGATGCCGGGTGATCGAATTCTGCGAAAGGGCGAAAAGTATGTCCGGGTCTTTATCTAAAAGCTTACCGCTGCTTCTTTTCAATAAGGAATCTCCGTCATGAAGGTCCGCGACATTTCCCTGTAATTTAAAAAGGCGAAGATGACAGGAAGCCAGCTCCAGCATATCCACAAAATTGCCGGTATCTTTCTGTAAACGATTTTGCCAAAAAGGGATTTGTTCCTTTATTTTTTCCGCTTCATTTTGAATGATACCGGGCTTTAAAAAAGCATTATAGTCGCCGGGATCGGTCAGGTCTTTTTTACTGGTACATGCTGTAAAAAAAAGAATGGTGAGACCGATCAGAAAAAATTGAAACTGCTTCATATCTACGTTTTGAAATAATAAAAAACCGGGCCGGCAAGCGGCCCGGTTATCAATAATAAAAATCAATTAGGTGATGCCAGGAAAGGAAAAGTGGTGGCGAATGCTTTATCATTTGCATCCACGTTATCAGAAGTGAGTACCGCATTAGCAGTTCCCATGGGTCCGCCAAAAATGAGCAGCAACTCTGTATCGATCACATCATCAGCCAGTCCCCTTCCGGTAAGCACATTCGTACCGTCAAAGAAAGTAGTGGTACCACTTGTTTTTACATTCAGCACATCCGTTACCAATGCGCCTGCGAAAGTAGCTTTATCCCATCCCAATGCATTACTGGTATAACCAAAGCCAGTGAGTACCGTTTGAAACTGCGCATTAAAAGCGGCATTCATTGCAGATGGCACGGTAGTATTGAATTCATTTTTTCTCGCACTGCCGACAAATACGGTGTTGATAGCAGGACGGGCCATCTGATCGTTTTGAGTATACGTCCCGGAAGTATCGAAGGTATCGGCCGGTGCATCATTATTTTTATCGCAACTGGTAAGGAAGATGGTGGCTCCCAATACCAGGGCCAGCGAAAATTTATTTAACTGTAACATGTTTTTGAATTTGAATAGTGATAAAATTTATTTGGATTTTGTTTCACCCCATACATTGATGGTAGCTGCAGAGCCAAGCAATGATTTCGGTACTTCAAGTACGATGGACATCACATTAGTGCCGGCGAAAGTATCAACCCCGGGATCACGGAAACCTGTTTGTGTACCGGCAATGATCTCTTTAAAACGCACGAGGTCAAAGAAGAAGGGGTCATCCCTGGGTCCTGCAAATGCTTTGATACCATTTGCATTCGTGCCTACAACCGGTGAACCAGCACCATAGGTTGTAACGGCTACTTCAGTTGTTGGGCCGGCGGTTTTCACCGTGCTCATCGTTCCAGGTGTACCCACTGCCACAGGACCATACACTCTCATCTTTCCATTTTGGACCAGGCATTGGATAACGAGGTCTTCTACATTGTCTCCTGTATTGTCAATGTTGAATTCATACAAAACATTGGCACCAAATTGCGCCGAGGCAGTGGCCGCAGGAGCCATTAAACCCTGGGTGTTTAACACAAATACCATTTTGCTGTTATCAGCAGGACTTTGAAAGGCATAAATGTCTGTAATGTCGTTGGAGGGACTTGTGCTACCGGGGCCGGTCACGGCAGGCGCATCAATGTGATCGGCTGCCAGCAACACGCCACCCAATAGGGCAATAGCTGCCACGCCCCCGATGAGGAACTTCGATTTCATAATAATTAATTTGAGGTTTTTTTAATCTTGTTGATCGCAGTAAGAACCGCGATTAATAAAAATGTACAATCCTTAACACTTACGTGAGAAGTACAATTTCGGATTTGTGCCCGCTGCATTTTTTTACAACTTCAGGCACGCATGATTTCAATTCAATTGCCGATAAAAACGAAAGGAGTAATTACGATTAGTTTATAAACTGCGAAACCCAGTACTTGTTGCAATCTTTGTCAACACAACGAAATGTCTTCCCTTGCGTGAACAAAAAATAAGACGGCGATATATGGAAAACTAACTTAAAATAAGCTCGTATCATTTGGCCAGGCCCCATCAGTCTACCTGTTCGGCGAGCTTATCCATAAACATCGCATATTCTATAACAAAATCTTTACCGGAGGGAAATGACTTATGCCGGATCTTATTCATAGCACCGGCTAAAATCGCATGTGCCTGCTCAGCCTGTTGCGTTGTATAAAAGAAACTGCTGAAACTGCTTTTTTCATTAAAAGGCCTGAGACCCATACTATGCTGGTAATACTTAAAAGGAAGAAATACTCTTGACTGCGAGAAATAAATGGATTCTTTGGATACGATCTCATAATAAAGCGAATAATACCGGAGCATAGCTTTCACTCTTTTCCGGAGTTGGTCTTTCGTTTCAATACCTTGTTTCCTGCGCCACCAATTTTGTTGCTCATCAAAAAGGGCCAGGCTTTTTTTATCAGTGATCCTTTTAAGAAACCAGGTTAGTTTTATTTTCTGATCTCCGAGTAAAATAGTTTCAACGATCTGCATGGTATCATGATGAATACCCGTAAGATTACCGGCGAAAAAATCAAGTCCTTTACCAGCGTTACGGATGAACAGGTTATTATTCTCAGGGTTCAGGCTCCATTTGCCCGCCGGATTGAACAAACTGTCTGTTTGAAGAAACACTCCGCTTTCTTTAAAACTTATCGTTTTTAATCCTAACAAGGCAACAATGGAGTCCTGGGCTATACCATATAATTTTCTTTGTTCAGCATTGTCAAG
>JANOCH010000725.1:0-8390 GCA_031412015.1 Chitinophagaceae bacterium | reverse complement strand
GGCAACTATGGCTATCTGATGGCACCGATGCAGGCACTACCCTTGCACCAGGAAATCATGATGTACTGATAGGCGCTGACTATTTGGGAACAAGTTTTCCCATTCTGAATAATGTTTTATACATCCCGGGAGAAGGAAACGGACTATATAAATATGATGCATCAGATGCGGCAGGGCTCATAAAGATTAAAGACTTTGCCCCTGTGGGTAATACTGCTTTTATTGTGCCTTCAGAAATGCAGGTGGTAAATAATACCGTCTATTTTAAAGTAATTAATTACAATGGCGGTGCGCATGATGAATTATGGAGCTCAAAGGGAACAAAAGCATCTACATGGCTTGTATATAAATTGCCGCCAGCCGAAACAATTAATAATTTATACAATGGAAGTGGCATTTTTTATTTTGTAAAATATGATAAAACCTTTGGCACCGAATTATGGAGAACTTTTGAAAGTCGTTTTGGCACGTTTCCAGTATTGGTAAGCGATATTTTCAAAGGACCTACAAGTTCTTATCCTGCTTATCTTACGGCTTTCAGGGGAAAATTGATATTTACGGCTGCTGATGAGAAAAAAGGAAATGAGCTTTATATAACCAGAGGTAACTTTCTCCAAACAGCTTTGGTGAAAGACATAAATACGGTTTCTACCACAAGTTCTAACGCCGGATTCAATCCCTATAGTTATTTAGGATATAGTGGTATGGTAGCTTTAGGAAAGGATGTCCTATTCAACGCCTATGAAAGGGTTCATGGTTATGAATTATATAAGTCTGACGGAACAGCTGCAGGAACGAAATTGCTGAACGATATTGTACCCGGAGAAAAAGGTTATTTTATTCGTACATTTTTATCAAAAAATAATACTGTCTATTTTGTTTCCACAGATGATTATTCTGTATTTTCTCTTTATAAAACAAATGGCACAAAGAATAGTCTCCAGAAAATCACGCCTGATTACCAGTATATACAAAGTTTTAATGTAGCAGACAACGGGCTGGTATTTTACGTGATATATAATTACAGTACTTCTGCCCGTGAACTCTGGCGCACCGATGGCACAACAGCCGGAACTATTTTACTGTCATCAACGATTTACAATCGGGATTATCTTAATGTTATTGGTAACACAGCTTTATTTGTTGCAGGAGATGCCGTGCATGGTTACGAATTATGGAAAAGCGATGGCAGCCTTGCGGGTACGGCAATTGTGAAGGACATTAACCCTGGTGTTGGTAATTCTGAGCCGGGTGGCCTTTTTATATATAAAAATGAAGTCTATTTTTCCGCTGTGGATGGTACCAGCGCTAATACTTCATTCTGGAAATCGAATGGAACGGAAACCGGTACTATTAAACTCAAGGATATAGACATTTTTTTTGGAAATACTGTAGCCGCTACGGCGCCTTTCTTTTGCGTCTTTAAAAACATACTTTATTTCAGCGCCATAGACTACTCTAATGCTGACGGAACTGTATTCTGGAAAACAGACGGCACTATTGCAGGCACCCAACCGGTGAAAGACATTAATCCCGGCAGCAGCGCTCCAACACTAGGTCCAACTTTTCTAACAGATGTGAACGGCACATTATTTTTCACCGCTGACGATGGTGTGAATGGTCGCGAGCTTTGGAAAAGCGATGGCACAGCAACCGGCACCAAGCTTGTAAAGGATATTACCCCGGGAGTTGCTGGAAGCAATATGGCTGGCCTCACAAGTTTTGCAGGAAAATTATTTTTTCAAAATGCCGTAGATGGAAGGTATAAACTCTGGTCTTCTGATGGCACGGCCGGGGGCACAATTGAAGTTGAAGGCCTGGATATCCTCAATGTTTTCGCAATTTTTTCAACAAATGAAAAGCTGTTTATAGGTGGCTATACTTACAAGTATGGCGCGGAATTGTATGCGGGGAAAGTATGTGATCAATCTGGAAAACTTGTGATGTCAAGAACGGCAAATGAAAAAACAGTGATAGCTTCTACTACCTTTAAGGCGGTGGTATATCCCAATCCTGTTTTATCCAATGCCACATTGCAATTATCAGGTGATACAAAAAATGTATCTATTTCTATTACGGATTTGAGCGGTAAAAAATTGTGGCAAGGCAAGAGCATTAATGCAAAGGTTGTAAGTCTGCCTTCAGGAAAATTTGCTGCAGGAATTTATTTCGTGTCAATAACAAACGGCACAGAAAGCAAAACGATTAAGCTGATAAAGCAATAAAGAAACATTCTAAAGCGCCTTGCACTTAATATGCAGGGCGCTTTTTTATCCGACCGGGAAATTCTTCTTCTTATTGAATATCCTGATCATCGTGACTATTAAAATGAATAGCACAGGTATGATGTTTATTAAAAATATTTTCCGTTTCAGCTTTGCTTTTTGCCGCTCTGTCTTCCACCACTGCTTCCTCGAGGTTAGAGTCGAATATCCAAAGCAATACCGGTTTTTTTCTTGAATCAATGATCTTGCCTAATGATGAAAGAAATTGAGTTGAGACAGCAGGGCATCCTTCGCTTACACAGGCGGGCATGACACCATCTTTATCAGGAATACAACCCATTGAATGGAGTACGATATTACGACTGTACGCATTCTTATTTGTAGAATCAAGCCCCACCATTTTATAGGCTTCGCCGTAACCACCCTTGTATTTATTGGAAATTTTATATCGACCCAGCGAAGTGCATTTGCTTCCTTCCTGGTTGGAATATTGTTTGTCATATACCGAAGGTCCCTGGCCACGACCGTGCGCCACCAAACCGGATTGCTCTATCTCCATGGTAGCAAGATTGATGACGAAAAATCTCTTTTTATTACTGAGCATTCCCATATTGCTGAAAAAAGCATAGTTGGTATCAAAGCCATTCTTCTTCGCATACTGCTTCAATACTTTTGCATAGAGAATTAGCTGATCGGCCGAATATTGCGTGATGCCAATATCCATTCTCGAGTTTTCAGGATAGGTGAACGAAGTAGGCTTGAAGCTTATATCCCTGCTTTCAATCTCCAGTTCCTTATCCTTTGCCGCAAGACGATCCTCCTTGTTAACTTCTTTTCTCTCAGGAAAACTAGTTTCATCTTCAATGCTGACACCTTTTGAAGCCGGAGTCATAAACAGATCAACTGAAACCGTATAAGGCTTCCGACTGACAGCACCGGATACCGCATAATAATCCTTTATAGCTGTTGTATATTTTTTTTCCTGCCCGGAATATAAATTGCTTTTTATGGAGGCGAAATTGACCTGTGCTAAAACAGGAGCCGAAGTAATAAATGTTAGTATTGATAATGCAATACATTCTTTTGCACGGGCATAAATAATACCGTTCGTTTTCATTCTACGAGTTAAGCGTGGTGGAATAGGTGTGCTATTAGTTAATCAGGAGATAAAAAACTCAGCGGTAATTGCACAGATAGGAAATGGTTACTTACAAAGGTCAAACGGGGATATTTGCTGGCTTAATAGAGGAGGGGATGTGTAAAAATAGACCGGGATTCTGGTTTATGCAAGCCTTTGTTAAAAATTTGTTGGCTACCGGCAAAATGAACCTCATGATTCCCCGGACCCTAAGCGAAGGCCCGTACTTTATTATAGTTGTTGCTAATATCTTATATCTTTGCTTTTGCGGCTTTCATGAATGAGTTGGCTGCCGATCTTAAATCCTATTTTTCTAAACCAATTTTAAAGCAGGCCTTTTTCCTGTTTTAATAACAAACCCACCTTTATGAAACAACTACTTTTGTTGTTGTTGTTGACATCGTCTGTATTTGTCTTCGCTCAAACCGATTGTGATAATTACTCACAGCATACAGCCATCGGTTTATCTTACGTGTTACCTAAATCAGTGTCGGCTGAAGTCGCTTACTTTACTAAAATGGGTCTTACCGCTGGTATAGGAGTGGCTTATTCCAAACCGATCACTACCACTGTAAAGGCTGGGGCTAATGAGTATACCAACAGGTCCAATATGCTTGACATCTTTGCTTATGCCGGCTACAGGGTTTTACAGGTTGACTATACCGTATCAGCTTTTTTAAATGCAGGTTGCACCATGGGTGATGTAAACGATATGCAACCATTTTTCTCCACCAGGATATTATTTCCTGTCGGGCAAAAAGCATTTAGCGTAGAACCTTTCTATGTAATAAACAGGGGTTTTAGCGGTCGGGCCACTGTTTACTTCCGGCTTTAATTTTGACCTTCATCGTCTTCATTGAAACCGTGTAAAAGGTCATTGGGGTCTTCCATACCTGTGTTAGGATCATTCGTTGGTGAACGCCCTGTACGTTGTACCCGGTGCACTTTATCATCAGGATCCTCTTCTTCATATCGATCCACGGCTTCCTCGTTTGCTCCCTCATGAACGAGATCGTGCATATCTATTTCTTTTCTGCCCATGGAGGTTTTCTTCATTACGGGTTTGGGCTTTTTCGCAGAACCTGCCTTCTTTTCAATGATAATGTTTTAGAAAAATGTTTTAAAAACTGTACCCTTCCTGGCCCGAATAGCCGGGAAAATTTGCCAGCCCTGTGTGCATAACGTTCTACACTTTGGGCTATCAAAGACAGCTTCATCATTTTTATAGCCCTTTGGCGCTGTCCCTCATTGCCTGTTTTACTCTTAGTGAGTTGGCTTGCTTATTGAAGAATGTTTAGAAAAACATATCATATGCAAAAGTATATAGTTAAAAATGGCACGAGGTTGTTATGCTTCGCAATTTTAATGCTGTCAGCTTTTATTGTACGGGCACAGGACCAAATAGAGATTGATAAACGCGAAATAGGATCCTGGTTTGAACGCAACTGGATCTGGGTTGCTGCCGGAGTATTGTTGATTGTTCTGATCGCATTAATGGGTCGTGGCAAAGCAGGCAGTCGAAAAACGACAACAGTTGTCAAAGATCCACAGGGGCATACAAAAACTGTCACCACCACAGAAGAAAAATTTTAGTCTCCGGATTGTCAATAGGAAGTCAATAGGAAGTTTCATTTCTAAAATAAAAAAACCTGCCAAGCCTTACGGGGCTGAGCAGGTTTCGAGAATAAATGTCTTAAGAAGCCAGAGGCCTTACGGGGCCAGATAGTTTATTAAGCTTATTCTAAAGATAAACTCTTTTGGCGATATTACCAGCTGCTATTTTGCCATTATTTTTCTGACAACATAAAGATGCTAATTTTTAGGGCCGCCGCAAACAGGGCGCTGATTGAACTGAAATAATCACTGAGCCAATTGAGTAAAGCAGCGGATAAACAAGGTCAAATATTTTATCCCTACCTGCAAATAGTCCCTACATTTACATAGCTCAAATTAAGAACCCGGCCTCAAGTTATACCGGGATATTTCAATAGTGTCTAAAACTCCCCAAAAAGATGACTACCAAAAAATTGCAGGAAGTGATCAATAAAATGCTTGAAAGTATATCTGGCCAGATACCTGCGTTTCAGAACAGTGCGATCGATTGGAACATTTCAGCCGGAAACGTAGCCGTCTGTATCATCGATGATGCAGGAAATATTTATGGAAAAATATGGGGGGATGACAAGTTAAGGGGACGAAAATTCTATGATGTCGCCTATCGTAAAGCCTCGCAGGTTTGGATAACGGGCTATAAGACGGGTGAGTACGAAAGATTGGTGTTTACGGATAAACTTAATTATAGGGACTTTGGAATCGAACTACCCGACCTGATGGGATGGGAGGGTGGTCAGCCTATTCAGTTGGATGCTGAAACCCGAATCTCTTGCGGTTTCAGTGGTTTTAAAGGTGTCAATGATTTGGCTATTGTGAAAAAGGCTGCGGAAGACGCGATGGGTTAATGCTCTATTTCCAGCTAGAAGATTTCGATTTATCCGGGAAAGATCAATCTGGCTGATCGCCCGAAAAAAGGAAAATAAGTTTTTCATGGTAACCACTTTAAAAAAGTAATCACTTAATTTCTCGCTGACGGAATAACCCGAAGACTACACCTGAAGAAAAGTTTTACATTATAATTTCTGATTAAAGTAGACCCGGATTCTGTTTCATAAAAAGGTTTAAATTTTGCTTCCAGGCTGCCAACAATAATCTCATCTAAAAAAAGCGATGGCTTTTTTAGAAGCCTTAGTTGCTGTTGAAGGGCAGACACCGAAATCCTATCAATATAAGACGTATCCTTTTTTTGATGTTTGAAAATATTTGCACCATCGGCCGATTAAAAGAAAGTTGCAGAAAATTTGTCCCTGTTTATTGACGGAGAAACGCCAAGGTTTGCAAAAAATCCCACTCCCGATGTTATATGAATGGTATCGTTTTACGCAACACAAATGCAAAGTGTCGGGAAATCTGGCGACTGCAATTCTGAGGGTTTTATTTCATTTATACCATCTGCCAGGGTTAACCTGGCCCTCTTATTTCTAAAGTTGTCAACCTCCCTGAAAATATCAAGCTCTTGTTTGGTCAACCTGTTAAATGTGGATGTATCTAATGCTTCGGATATTTCATAGGCAGACCAAACATCATCTGAATGCTGCGATCGGATTTCAGTTAACAGAAAAATTGATAGGGTAATTAATAGGGTGCGTGTCATAAATTACATGGTTCCGCCGTCTTTATTGACCAGGCTGTTTCTGAGATTTTATTAAATTATTTACCCTGTACGCCTGGATAATATTCGCGATAATGATCACTACGATCACATATCCCAACACATCATAATGCTGTAAGGGGCTTGTTTTAGTTTTCTGCACCACTATCATTCCACCTACAGCCGCCGCTATACCTCCGGCGATTTGTTGCAACGACGAATTAATGCTCATGAAAGCTCCGCGATCCTGCATTTGCGGCAAAGCGGATACCAGGGCCATAGCCGGAACGAGCCTGCTCATGATCGCTGATATCATCAGGATGTTCATTATTAATACAATGAGGAAAGGAACAGGGCTAAGATTGGTATAGATCACTACGAACACCATCATCAGCATCGCTGCTACATTAAATATTTTGAGTTTATCCCCTTTATCGCTCAGTTTGCCGATCAAGGGCATAATAATAAGGGCCGCGATACCGCTGCCCATAAATAGAAGGGGTAATTGGTCATACGAAATGCCCAGGTTGTTAACAGCAAAGGCACTGCCCCAGGGCATCATCATAAAACCACCGACAGACAGTAATGCCGTCATTAAAAAACCAACCCGGTAATGTCGATGTTTAAGGGTATGCCATAAATGTTTGATAGCTGTCTTGTCTGTTTTTAATTCCAGGTGTTTCGTGATAGGTCGCAGTTTCACCACGATGACCAACCATATAACGAATGCTAAACCTACTATCATCAAAAAAGGAGATTGCCAGCCCCAATGATTAGCAATGTACAAACTGATAGGAATTCCTAACACCTGGCTGACGCCGAAACCCATTTGCATAAATCCCATTGTTCTGCCCCGCTGGTGCAGGGGAAAAAGATCAGCGACGATGGCCATCGAAATAGAACCGATCACGCCGCCAAACAGCCCTGTGATGATCCTTGCCGCCATCAACATGGGATAGGTTGTTGCCAAACCGCAAAATAAAGTGCCCGCTATAAAACCTACATAAAAGAATAACAGCAATTTCTTACGATCGAACCGGTCCGCAAAGCCAGCAGTCAATAATCCGGAAATGCCAGCACTAAAAGCATAACCAGACACCGCAAAACCAAACTGGGTGGTAGTAAGTTCCATTGATTTCATCAGCATATCGCCAAGCGGCGACATGACCATGAAATCAAGCACTACGGTGAACTGGGTAAGTGCCAATAAAAGAATTACCAGCACCTGGTAACGGGTGAATTTATTGTCGGGAATTGTTTCTTGCGTAGCCATTGGTTTTCAAAAATAGCCAATTCAGTTTGAAGCAACTTTTCCCACATAGTACTTATCACATCCTCGCAAGAACACCAGTCTGTTTTAACGCCTTTAGGAACTTTTTATCGATAACCCGATACCCTGTACTTTCATCAAGAGGAAAATATTCGATGGGTTGGTTTTTGTATTGAGTGACGCGGCCTTTCGAATCATAGATAGTGAAATCAACCAAAATGTTTTCGGTGTCGCGGTTAAGGTAGATGAAGTCATATTTATTATTTTCCGGTGCGATTTTGTACTTATCCGAATTTACTTTCAAAACGACATTGTCCACTTTTAACTTTGGAAAATGAAGCTGAACGGTTCCGGTGCTTAGCACATAGCGATTTTTCGTCTCGTCATAAGGAAAGGCCGTCAATGGCTCATTCCGGAAACTCCTGATACGTCTTCGTCCTTTAAAAAGGGCGAAACTGATGGCCGCTCCTTTCAATTCATCTTTTAAAAACAGGATCTTATACGTGGAGTTATCAATCTTTCGTGGAAGGTATACGCTGTTCATTCCTTTTA
>JANOCH010000724.1:0-3269 GCA_031412015.1 Chitinophagaceae bacterium | reverse complement strand
CAGGTCCTTCATTTTCACAAACCATTGTGTGGAAATACGCGGCTCCACTACCGCATTGCTCCGTTGTGAATAGCCTAATCTGGTAGTGTAATCTTCTTCTTTGATCAAAAGACCATCCGATGCCAATTGTTCGATCGCTTTTTTCCTGGCTTTAAAACGATCAAGCCCAACAAACACTTGCGCCGCCTCGCTAAGCGTGCCATCTTCATTTAAGGTATCTATTACTTCCAGGTTATGTTTTAAACCAAGATTGTAATCATTTATATCATGTGCAGGGGTAACTTTTAATGCACCGGTTCCGAACTCCTTGTCAACATATTCATCGAAAATGATGGGCACTTTGCGATTCACTAAAGGCACGATCACAAATTTTCCCTGCAAATGAGCATATCGTTCATCGGTGGGGTTAACACAAACCGCGGTATCGCCCATGATGGTCTCCGGCCGTTGCGTAGCGATAGTAATAAAATCTGTGGTAGAATCCGCAACAGGATATTTTACATAATACAGTTTACCCGTTACATCCTTGTACTCGACTTCTTCATCGCTCAATGCAGTTTTGGCTGCAGGATCCCAGTTGATCATTCTTGCGCCGCGATAGATAGATCCTTTGTTATACAGGTCAACAAATACTTTGATCACCGCTTTGTAATATTCGGTATCCATGGTAAAGGACACCCGATCCCAATCAACACTGCATCCCAATCGTTCGATCTGGTTGTAGATGATACCGCCATATTTTTCTTTCCATTCAAAAGCATATTTCAGAAATTCTTGTCTTGACAAGCTATTCTTGTCGATGCCTTTTTCTTTGAGCATCTGTACCACCTTAGCTTCAGTAGCTATAGAAGCATGGTCGCTACCGGGAACCCAGCAAGCATTAAAGCCACTCATTCTTGCCTTGCGAACGAGGATATCCTGGACCGTCTCATTCAGGGTATGGCCCATGTGGAGAACACCTGTTACATTGGGAGGAGGGATGACGACGGTAAAAGGCTTCCTGTCATCAGGAGTGCTGTTGAAGTGACCCTTTTCTTTCCAGTGCTTTGTCCATTTTTCTTCAATGGCCGTAGGCTCAAAGTTTTTGCTCAGTTCCATAAGGCGGCAAATTTACCAGCTTTTGCTAACACAGAGAAACAATGATTGGAGCAGCGTCGCCCTTTATATTTTTAATCGGGCCACAGATGAACACTAATGCACACAGAGGATCTATCTGCGCCTATCGGCGTTCATCTGAGGCAAGTAAAAAGGCTTAGTTTCTATGGCGGTAGGAGGACTCGTTCCTGATCTCGTCGCAGATATAATCTTCGCCTTCCTGGACTTTGAGAATAGCGAGTGTTAATTCGGTAAAGGGTGAGCTCTTGGTTACAAAACCTTTGGCGCCTAGTCCCAGCATTTTGGCAGCATAGCCGGGGTGATTATTGACGGAAAGGCCTATGATTTTTACGGAAGGATTCTTCTCCGTGATCTTTTGCGTAGCCTCGAATCCATTAACGTGGTTCATATTAATATCCATCAGCATAATGTCGGGCAACAGCCGATGGGCCTGTTCAATGGCTTCCCTTCCGTCCTCACATTGAGCGATGACAGTAAATCTTTCGTCTTTTTCCAATAGGAATTTCCATGACTCACGGACGGCCTGGTGGTCATCTACCAATATGATCCTGATCTGTTTCTTCATGTGACTTGTTTGCGTTGATAGCTAATAAATAATTTGAATGGCTGCCCTCTCATTTAAGCAGCCAAAGAGCCGGGATTTGCAGGAAGATGGATTGAGATCATTAAGAAAAAGTCATGCAAATTGCTGTTTTCAAACGATTTAGGGAATACCCTTGTCAGCAGAAAGAATGAAAGCAAGCGTCAATTAAACATGTGGACAGTAAAAATACTGAAATCTAAAGTAATATTACTTAGTGTAATTCCCAATAAATTTTACTGTTTTCTTAGAAGAAATACGAATATTTATGCACCAGTTGCTGATTTTGCCAGCTTATGCCTTCTGTCTCATGGCACTACGTTGACTTTGGAATTTTCATGCTTTTATTCATTTCCCGTTATATTCGTGAAATGTTATCTACGAAATGGTTGATGACTGCACTCTGAAAACACCCAATATTTTTAATAGAATATTTAATCAGAATCGGAAACGGCTCATTAAAATCTCTCCACATGAAAAGAGAATTAAGCTCATGGTACAGTCCCTCCCTAAATAAGGATATGCCCATTGCTTCCTATGGCGATTATGGGTTTGCCTTGTTGATGGTACCCACAGCCGCCGCAGATTACCTGGAGTATGAGCGATTTCAGTTGATGGATACACTGGCTCCTTTTATTGACGGGGGTAAGGTCAAAGTATTTTCAATTGACAGTATCAACAATGAAAGCTGGATGAACAATAATATGGATCCCTGGCATAAATCGATACGGCACCAGCAGTGGAATGATTATGTATTCAATGAAGTTGTTCCCTTTATCAGAAATAGCAGTAGTTGGGAAACTCCCATCATCACCTGTGGCGCTTCATTCGGCGCATTGCATAGTATGAATCTTTTTCTGAAACGCCCGGACATCATCAACGGAGTCATCGCCATGAGTGGTGTATATGATCTTACCGAATACACCAAGGGGCATTATGATGACCATGTATATTTCAATAGCCCGGCGCATTATATTCCAAATCTTGCTGATCATAATATTCTTCAACAGATACGTCAAAGCAGGCATATTCATATTCTTACCGGCAGTGGTAATTATGAAGACCCTGCAGCAAGCGGACGCTTTGCCAAGCAGTTATATGATAAGGATATCTGGTATGAACTGGATATGTGGGGTGCTGAATGGCCGCATGACTGGAATACGTGGCGCAAGATGCTACCCCATTACCTCGGTACAAGATTCTGAATCTTTACATGAGTGGCAAATGAGCCTATTGGTTTTTGATTTACTTTGAATCATCAATTCGGATGGTTACAGTTATTTACTTCACTGAAAAATTTTACTATGCATAAAAAATGGTATCTGCCAAAAGGGAGCTGGATATTGATTGCAGTATCCTTTGTTCTTATTTCCTGGGTCGGCAAGCAAGACCGTCAGCTCGAAGTGCCGGTTGTCTATTACAAGCTGCACAATGGATTAAAAGTTGTTTTATCCCCTGATAAAACGGCTCCTACCATCGGCGTTGGTGTTTATTATAATATCGGTTTTCGGATAGAGCCGAAAAACAGGACGGGCTTCGCTCATTTATTCGAGCACATGATGTTCCAGGGATC
>JANOCH010000723.1:0-4640 GCA_031412015.1 Chitinophagaceae bacterium | reverse complement strand
CCGATGCATCGGTTGCCGATGAGATAGCTGCATTACTGGAAATAAGTACCGACAGTGCTTATCGACGGATGCGGGGCGAAAAAACGATTACGTTTGAAGAGCTATATAAAATAGCCACAAATTACCGGCTTTCCCTGGATCAACTGATGAACATAGATAACGGTGCCATCCTGTTCCAGGGGCAATACCTTGACAAACGGACTTTCCGGTTTGCAGAATACACCAACAGCCTGTTGCAAAATTTGGCCTACATGAACAGCTTTAAAGAAAAGGAATTTTATTATTCGTGTAAGGACATGCCTATCTTTTATCATTATGTGTTTAAGGAATTGGCAGCATTCAAATGGTTTTTCTGGTTGAAGACTTATTTTCATTTTCCTGAATTTGAAAAAAGAAAGTTCAAGTTTTCAGATTACCCTGACGAGTTAGATGCTATTGATAAGAAAGTGCTAAGCCTTTACAACCAAATACCCAGCGTTGAAATATGGAATATTGAGAGCATGAATATCATTTTGCGCCAAATAGAATATTACCGCGATTGCAAGGTGTTCGAATCGGATAGGGATGCTTATATTTTGTACGAAACGGTTGAGAAATTATGGTATCACCTGGAAAAACAGGCATCACATGGCTATAAATTTGATTATGGGGATCCTGAACAAAAACCATTAGGAAAATTCAGAATGTATTTTAACGAAGTGATGCTGATGGATAATAATATGCTTGCGGTGCTTGATGGTATGAAGATATCATATATAGCACATACAACCATCAATTTTATGCTGACAAGGGATATAAGGTTTAATGAAAACATGTTTAACCATTTACAAAACCAGATGAAACGTTCTACGCTTATAAGTGCAGTGAGTGAAAAAGAAAGAGCCAAATTCTTCCGGATCATAAGGGAGCGGATTGCCAGGAGGAAAGATGCCTTAAATGTGTAGCCTATGAATTCAGAATGATAGTAAAACAGATGCCTGGGAAAGTTAAATCTTTAAACCAACTGTATGAATGTAACCGAAATACAACAACAACTTTTCCAGGCAATAAAAGGCAAATTGCAGGGAGATGCATCTGTTGCTGATGAAGTATCCCGGCTGCTGGAAATAAGTACCGACAGTGCTTATCGGCGGATGAGGGGCGAAAAAACGATTACGTTTGAAGAGCTATATAAAATAGCCACACATTACCGGCTTTCCCTGGATCAACTGATGAACATAGATAACGGTGCCATCCTGTTCCAGGGGCAATACCTTGACAAACGGACTTTCCGGTTTGAAGAATACACCAACAGCCTGTTGCAAAATTTGGCCTACATGAACAGCTTTAAAGAAAAGGAATTTTATTATTCCTGTAAGGACCTGCCTATCTTTTATCATTATGTGTTAAAGGAATTGGCAGCATTCAAATGGTTTTTTTGGTTAAAAACTTATTTCCAGTTCCCGGAATTTGAAAGAAAAAAATTCAGGCTTTCAGATTTTCCTGATGAGTTATTTGCTATTGACCAGAAGATACTAAATTTCTATAACCAGATCCCCAGCATTGAAATATGGAATATTGAAAGCATGAATATCATTTTTCAGCAGGTGGAATTTTACCGTTATGCCGGGGTGTTTGAATCAGACAGAGATGCCTATATACTCTATGAAGCGGTTGAGAAATTATGGTATCACCTGGAAAAACAGGCATCGTTCGGCTATAAATTTACTTATGGTGATCCGGAGGAAAAACCAATGGCAAAATTCAGAATGTATTTTAACGAAGTATTGCTGGGAGATAATAATATGCTGCTGGTGCTGGATGGGATGAAACTGTCGTACCTGACTCATACCACTATCAATTTTATGACGACGAGGGATATGGTTTTCAATGAAAATATGTATACCCATTTGCAAAACCAGATGAAACGTTCTACCCTTATCAGCGCTGTGAGTGAAAAAGAAAGAGCGAAATTCTTCCGCATCATCCGGGAACGGATAGCCCGGCGCAAAGAAGCCCTGGACCTGTAATTGAAGTTTTTGACCTTTTGACAATACAACAAGATATACTGATTAAGTTGTTCAAAGCTGAAACCCTGGAAATGAGCCAGGTCTGTTTGACAATTTTCCCTTTTAATGAAGAAACAGCGTAGAATTGCGTTGCCCGAAAAGAAATTTTACCCACGGGCACACTAAAAGTCTTAAACTATCGTCAAAGGAGAGTGCTATTGTTGGAAATGCAGTTTCCAGCCCCTTATTTTGACCCTTATTTAAAAACTATTACTGATGAAATCCTATTTTATTGCAATTATTGTTACCCTGGCCATTTTACCTTCTATTTCATATTCACAATTTAAACTACCTAAGATACTTACTAAAAATTCCGGCTCAGGTCTTACAGAAAATGAAGCCGGCATGGGAATCAAAGAGGCACTAACCCAAGGTGTTACAAATGCCGTACTTAATCTTAACAAAACAGATGGCTTTTTTGGCAGCGAGATTTATAAAGTACTGCTACCGCCAGATGCCAAAAAAATTGAATCTACGCTACGTGGTGCGGGTATGGGGGCACAGGTCGACAAAGCCATACTGGCCATTAACCGGGGCGCTGAAGATGCTGTGGCCTTTGCCAAACCCATTTTTATTGATGCTATTAAAGAAATGACGTTGACCGACGCCTTGAATATTGTAAGAGGAAATAAAGATGCGGCTACCCAATATTTCAAACAAAAGACTTCGGAAAAATTAATCGCTGCTTTCACTCCTTCTGTAAAAAGTTCACTGGATAAAGTAGATGCAACCAAATATTATGATGACATAGTAACCAGCTATAACAAGTTTCCGACCACCTTCAAAAAAGTAGATCCGGACCTGACATCATTTGTTGTTGGAAAAACAGTGGATGCCTTATTTGACCAGGTAGCAAAAGAAGAAGCCAATATCAGGGCAAACCCGGCGGCGAGAGCTTCGGATATTCTGAAAAAAGTATTTGGTGGAAAATAATTATAATTTGATTTTTAAAGAAACAGCAGGTATGCTTTTTAATAAATGCCTGCTGTTTTTTATTGGAACACCTGCATTATGCTTCGATAACCCTGCCATGCGATTTTCTATGCCGCCAAATTCCAGCGGTTGACTCATGAGACTGATTGAAGCTGTCTTTTTCTTATATCTTGCAACACGGTTGAAATAGGTAGTACTTACTATCATTTAAATAACACCAATGGGCAGACCAAGGGCGGCTGCCCCGCCAGCCACGGAATCATCACCGTCAGTAACACTAATAACAGCTGGCACGACGATTAGCCCGGCGCCGCCATACAGAAGAATCCTTCCTGCTGTTCTATTTTTATTTATTAACTCACTATAGTAGACTTTTTGCTTTTCAATTTCCTGCTGCTTTTCTTTATCCTGCGAAAAAACAGTGCAAGCAACTAAGATTAAGATAATTGAGGTAAGGTAATTTTCATATACAAAGCTTTTTGGTTGAATAAATATTAAAACTGGTTTTACAATTGATAGAAAACTATTGTGATTGCTGAGGCGTGGTTAATTAAGAATGTTTTACAAATTAATTTTTAAGAAGACAGCAGGTATAGGTTGATAAACCAGGCTGCTGTTTTTTAGTTTACGCTGGGTAACCTTTTAAATTCAATTGACATCTTTTTTTTTCTTCGTGATGCAATAACTAAAGGCATACTACCAAGCCTGTAAAATCAAAAGATACCAGTCATTAGAATACTTATCGTCATCGGGATTCAATGGATTTCCATAATCGGTAACTCTATTGGGAATGACAGGATCTGTAACTGTCAGAGCAGCTCCACTATTTAATACCATCCATGTAGCTTTTTTACTTTTTTTCAGTTACTCCTCATGAGCAAAAGTTCGCGAAATATTGGTTTGCTGACTGAAAGATGTTATCGTCATAGTGAACAACACAATGCAAATATTTTTTCAAACTGATTTGGATTGATTAAATAATTATTTATCATTACTAAGATTTGTTAAATGCTTACATGAAACGCTCCGTTAGCTAGCTGAATCGTTGTGCTATCGCCATTAAGATTCAGGCCTTTAAGCTCTCCCCGAAACGTTCCTTTTACTGATGATGCACTAATGGCGGTGATGGAAACCGTTAAAGGATTTGTTGTGCTGTAATAAGAAGAAAATACGTTTCCCACACCTAAAATGAACTCCTGAAAAAGGTCGGTGGACACAAGCGGGTTACCGGCAATGTTTTCAGTATATGTTCCTGTGCCAATCGGAGATGGGCTTATAATCCAGATGGTTACATCTGTTAATGAAAGAGTAGGATCTTTTTTATAGCCGTGAATTTGAATACCAAATCCATTTTGCACAGATCCAACTAATGCCTTTGCTGTGTGGTTAAAAGTGGTAGTTGTTCCGGCAATAGAAACAGAGATTGTACCCAAAGGGATATCTTTATTATCTGATTTTTTTTTACATGAAGTGAATCCTATTAATAAGATTACCGGTGTTAAGAATATCTTTTTCATGGCAGTGAGGTTTTTATAAGGGAAACAATTCATTTTATGCTATTTTTTCATACCTCGGGCATTTATTTTCTTTCACCGGCAAATTTTCATTCCCTTTTTCCAGGAGCTCAATAACATTGTAGGATTTGGTATGGCAAAAAGG
>JANOCH010000722.1:0-10109 GCA_031412015.1 Chitinophagaceae bacterium | reverse complement strand
AAAATATCGTTAGTGCAGGCGGTACAGCATTGGATGTAATGCGAAATGTACCCTCGGTCCAGGTAGATATTGACGGGAATGTAACGCTGAGAAACGCATCGCCACAAATATATATTGAAGGACGCCCCACTACCCTTTCACTTGACCAGATTCCCGCCGACGCCATTGAAAGCGTAGAAGTGATCACCAATCCATCCGCGAAATACGATGCTTCAGGAGGTAATGCCGGGATACTGAATATTGTTTTAAAGAAAAATAAAAAGAGCGCCTATAATGGCAACCTGCGTGCAGGAATTGACAAACGGGGAGCCATTAACGGTGGCGGTGATCTTAATGTAAGGCAGAACAAAGTGAATATAACCGCCAGCGCTATGATCAACCAAAATAAATCAAGAACCAGCGGGACGACTGACAGGCTTAATTTATTTGAAGAACCAAAGACCTCTATTTTCCAAACCAATAAAAACCGGACTTCGGGTGGCTTCATGTTCGGCCGACTTGGTCTTGATTATTTTATGACCAACCGAACTACTTTATCCATCGCGGGTATCAAAGTACATGGTGAATTCGAGCCGGGAGAAACCATCAATATCAATACCGATAGTTTATTCAGCACCGGAACGGTCAGCAATTATAGTGAACGCCTCTCAACCGGTAAGCGGGAGTTTAATGCGAATGGCTTGCAAATGGGAATAAAACAACTATTCCCCAAAGAAGGTGAAGAGTTGACGGCCGACCTGAACTACTTCTCCGGAAAAAATGAAGGAAACAGTTTGTATGTAACAGATTATTATGCCAATTCCGGCAGCAAAACAGGGGATTACCAGCAGCAATTGCTGAGCAGCGGTACCAATAAATTTTTAACGATTCAAACGGATTATGTAAATACTTTTAAGAATATAAAATTAGAAACCGGCTTGCGGGCACAGTTGCGTAAACTGTCAAATATCAATGACAACTACATATTCAATTCAACCAGCAACCAGTTTGAACTGATCCCTTCCGCTACCAGCAATTATAAGAACAATGACAATGTTTATGCAGCGTATGTTTCTTTGAGTGGCAGTAAAAAAGATTTTGGTTACAAAGTGGGTGTGAGGGCTGAAAGTTCTAAATACGATGGCACACTGCTCGGCAGCAGCACCAAATTCAGCAACAGCTACCCGGTTAGTCTTTTTCCTTCTTTATTCCTGAGCCAGAAACTTAAGAATAAACAGGAACTGCAATTCAGCGTGACCCGCCGGATCAACCGTCCTAACTTTTTCCAGCTGATCCCTTTTATTGATTATACCGATAACCTTAACATCACAAAAGGAAATCCTGACCTGAAACCCGAGTTTACTCAATCCTTCGAAATGTCTTATTCAAAAACATTTGTCAAAAACAATACTTTTCTTGCATCTCTTTATTACAAGAAAACAACTGATCTAATTACACGTTACCAGGATAAGGACATCAACCCTGTTAACGGCGAAGAGATACTGGTCAATACTTTTATCAATGCCAATTCAAGCCAGTCGAATGGCGCTGAACTTACCTCCATCAACTACCTGACCAAATGGTGGGACATCAGCACCAACCTGAACCTGTATAACTCGAAGATCAATACGGACAACATTACCGGAACATCACAGGGAGCTATGTGGAGCTGGTTTGGAAAATTCAACAGTAATTTTAAACTGCCGTCCAAATTCACCACGCAGTTAACAGCTACCTACCAGTCAAAAACTAATTTGCCGGTGAATAGTGGCGGTGGTATGATGGGGCCGGGCGGACCTTCGCAGGCGCAGAGTTCCTCCCAGGGATACATTAAAGCCAGTTACGGAATTGACCTGGCCGTTAAGAAAACATTTATGAAAAATGATGCAGCCTCTATTACCTTTAGCATGAGTGATATTTTCAAAACAAGGATCTCAGAGCAATATTCTTACAGCGAATATTTCACGCAGACTTATAGCCGGTTGAGGGATCCGCAAATGTTCCGGATCAACTTTGCTTACCGGTTTGGAAAGATAGATATGTCTCTATTCAAAAGGAAGAACACAAAACAGGATTTGCAGGGCGCCACAGACGGAATGCAGTAAAAGAATAAGCGGGGAACTTCCAAAAAGTTCCCCACTTACTTTAGAAAGTAAGTCGCAGAGAAAAGATTTACCTTTAATTCCATCTGAATCTTTGTTTGTGAGCCCGTTAGAAAAAGCGATTGCTAACATATCACCACTTTCTTCTGAAAGCGGAAATGCATTTATAAACGCGTGGAAATACTGGTCCGTTCCCAAAGACCATTTTCTGCTTCGGGAGCAGAGCATCTCCGACTACATTTATTTTATTCAAAAAGGCGTGGCCCGTATCTATTATTATAAAAATGAAAAGGAGATCACGGAATGGATCGCCCTTGATCAGCAATTCTTTCTTTCCATTACCAGTTTCTTTGAGCGAACTCCCAGTCATCTTATTATCCAAACCATAGAACCCTCCGAGGTTTATGGCATTCACCACAATGATTTCATGAGTCTTGCTGACAAATACCATGACATTGAAAGATTGCTGCGAAAAATGATCACCCGTTCCCTGATCCTGTCGCAGGTGCGAATGGATTCTATCCAGTTTGAAACAGCGCAGCAGCGATATGAAGGTTTAGTCAAAAATTTGCCCAATATTCTTCAGCGGGTACCGCTTTCCTATATCGCATCCTTCCTTGGTGTAACATTAGAGACATTGAGCAGGATACGGTCGCAGCGATGACCTTGTTTCCTTAGCAACCAAATTACACAAACTTCTATTATTTGATAATTATCAAATCAACCTGTAACATTTAGAAGGAGCTTTATGGCGCATAAATTGGTATTCCCGATACC
This sequence comes from Chitinophagaceae bacterium, assembly GCA_031412015.1. Lineage (GTDB taxonomy): Bacteria > Bacteroidota > Bacteroidia > Chitinophagales > Chitinophagaceae > Terrimonas_B. The sequence continues at coordinate 7,251 of JANOCH010000722.1, read as the reverse complement.
CAGGACCCTACACTTACTTTTTAACTTTAATATTGACGATGCAAACCAGGAAAAAATTCTTACAGGTGACAGGCACTTCTTTATTAGGAGGCTTTTTTTTATCTCACAAAGCTGTTACTTCCCTATTTGGAGAAATGGCAGCTAAACCAATAGGTTTGCAGCTCTTTACTTTCTTCAATGTGATAGACGATGATGTGACGGGCACGTTGAAAAAAATTGCAGCCGTTGGCTATAAAGAAATTGAATCGGCCTTCAGTAAGAAAGGTGGTTACTATGGCATGAAGCCAAAGGAATTCGCTTCGTTCTTAAAAGACAATGGCATGAGTTGGAAATCGCACCATGTATTGGGCGCCCCATTCAAACTGTCTCCGGGATCAAAAATGCCCGCTGGCGCCGATGGAAAACCAATTTCCATCCCACCGATGCGCAACCTGAGAGATAATATGCAAGAACTGGTAAATGAAGCTGCCGAGGGTGGCGTTGAGTTTTTAGTTTGTGCCAGCACGCCTATCACTACACTGGATGATGTAAAGGCCTCCATTGAAGTGTTGAATAAAACAGATGAAGCATGTAAGAAGGCAGGGATTGGATTTGCTTACCACAATCACGATGCGGAGTTCCGTGCCGTGGAAGGACAGATCCCTTATGAAATGTTCCTGTCGCAAACAAAAATGCAAATGGAGCTGGATCTCGCCTGGGCCACCAAGGGAGGCAAAGACCCCGTAGAATTATTCAAACAACATCCCGGTCGTTTCCCGCTATGGCATGTAAAAGATCTGGATAAAGAAATGAAAAATGTATTGCCGGTTGGTGAAGGCATTGTTGAATACAAACGAATATTTGACGCGGCCGCCACATCCGGTATGAAAGATTTTTTTGTAGAACATGATATGCCGAAAGATCCATGGTCGAGTATCACTACAAGCTATGGTTATCTAAGCAAGATGCTGAGCGCATAATTTTTTCACTGATGTCGTACTAGTTGCCAAACGCTGTTTACCTGTGCGCCTGGAAGGCACTATCAATGATGCAAGTCGTTAAATGAATACAATCAATCTTTTTAAAATTCGATTGCAATGAAAAAAACTATTTCCCTGATTTTTATCTCCGCATTATTCCTGTGCATCGCGGCAAATGGACAAAACTGGAGTGAAAAATATAACGGTTCTGTTTCAATTGTCACCAACAAGGGAGGCCAAATACTTGGCTATTCGAACACCTCCGGCGTTAAGCTTATTATCGTTGGCGGCTTCGCCTTTAAGGATCTGAATAAAAATGGAAAGCTGGATAAATACGAAGATTGGCGTCTGTCTTTTGATCTTCGCGCCAAAGACCTCGCCTCGAAATTGTCGGTAGAACAGATCGCTGGTCTGATGCTGTACAGCAGGCATCAACCCGTTCCTGCTGGTGCACGTGGGCCCTTTGCCGGTACCTACAATGGAAAAGTGTTTGCCGAAAGCGGCGCTAAAGCGTCGGACCCGAGCGATCAGCAAAAAGAATTTCTTACGAAAGATAATTTACGCCACGTATTGGTCACCTCTGTTCAAAGCCCGGAAATAGCAGCTGTCTGGAATAATAATATACAGGCATTGACGGAAAGTATTGGATCAGGCATTCCTGCTAACAACAGTTCAGACCCCCGGCATGGCACCGTGGCAAATGCCGAGTTTAACGCCGGTGCCGGTGGTTCCATTTCTATGTGGCCGGGTTCACTCGGTCTCGCTGCTACATTTGACCCGGCCATCGTAAAAAACTTTGGTCAAATTGCCGCAACAGAATACAGGGCTTTGGGAATCGCAACAGCACTTTCCCCGCAGATAGATATCTCTACTGATCCACGCTGGAATCGCACCAGTGGTACGTTTGGGGAAGATCCTCAACTCGCTACGGATATGGCCCGTGCTTATATCGATGGATTTCAAACTTCATCGGGTGATAAAGAAATAGCCGGCGGCTGGGGCTACAATAGTGTAAACGCTATGGTAAAACACTGGCCAGGTGGGGGCAGTGGTGAAGCCGGAAGAGACGCCCATTATGGCTTTGGAAAATTCGCAGTTTATCCCGGTAATAATTTTGAACAGCATTTTATTCCTTTCACCAAAGGGGCCTTTAAGTTATCAGGTAAAACAGGAATGGCTTCTGCCGTCATGCCTTACTACACGATCTCTTACAACCAGGATAAAAAGAACAATGAAAATGTAGCCAATAATTACAATTCTTATATCATTACCGATCTGCTCCGCAAAAAATACAATTATGATGGCGTTGTGTGCACTGATTGGCTGGTAACTGGTGACGAAACGGCCGTGGATGTATTCATTACCGGCAAACCCTGGGGTGTTGAGAATTTATCCATCTCCGAAAGGCATTATAAAGTGTTAATGGCCGGGGTTGACCAGTTTGGGGGCAATAACGATGCTGGCCCTGTAATAGAAGCCTATAAAATGGGCGTAAAGGAACATGGTGAAAAATTCATGCGGGCCAGGTTTGAAATATCCGCCGTTCGTTTGCTGAGAAATATTTTCCGTACGGGTCTTTTTGAAAATCCCTATGTTGACCCGGAAATGACAAAGAATACTGTAGGCAAGGCGGAGTTTATGAAAGCGGGCTATGATGCACAGTTGAAATCAATGGTACTGCTGAAGAATAAGAACAATGCATTGCCAATACAGAAAAACAAGACCGTGTATGTACCCAGGAAATTTACCCCTGCGGGCAGAAATTTTTTGGGTATGGAAACCCCTGAAAAACTTGACTACCCGGTCAATATGAGTATTGTAAAAAAATACTTCAACGTAACTGATAATCCTGATGAGGCGGATTATGCATTGGTATTTATCAGCAATCCGAACAGCGGTCTTGGTTATGGCAAAGAAGATGTAAAAGCAGGCGGCAATGGCTACCTGCCTATTAGTTTACAATACGGAGAATATACTGCTACCGATACAAGAGATCCGAGCATTGCCGGTGGCGATAAGTTTGAAACTTTTACCAATCGCACTTATAAAGGCAAATCGGTAAAAGCCATTAACATTACTGATCTTGGTATGGTTACTGAGACGCATGCAAAGATGAAAGGGAAACCGGTGATTGTTTCAGTAAACATGAGCAACCCGATGGTCTTTTCTGAATTTGAAAAAGAGGCCAATGCCCTCCTTGTAAATTTTGGTGTACAGGACCAGGCCATACTTGATATGCTTACCGGTGCCGCAGAGCCTTCAGGACTGTTGCCTTTGCAGATGCCGGCGAACATGCAAATCGTAGAAACTCAAAAAGAAGATGTTCCCCACGATATGCAATGCTATAAAGATTCAGAAGGACATGTTTATGATTTTGGATTTGGGCTGAACTGGAAAGGAGTAATAAAAGATGCAAGGACTATGAAATATATAACAAAATAGTTTTGTCTGCCGAACGATACAAGGGTTGCCCAATTTGTCTTAATAGATTCCGATGAAAAAAATACATCGCTATATTGTTGAATCTAACGATGACCGTTATTTTCTTCAATACTTTTGCACAGGCTCAATCGCCTTTACCAAAAACTAAATTTATGGTTCGGCATACCGTCCTTTTTACCTTCAAACAATCTGTTGATTCAATCCAGCAAAAGGATTTTTTTAATGCGGCCCAAAAGCTGGCGGCCATACCGGGTGTGCGGAATTTTGAATTATTGAAACAAACAAGCAAAAAGAATAAATTTGATTTTGGAATATCCATGGAGTTTGATGATCAACGGCTTTACGAACGATATAACCATCACACCGTTCACCAGCTTTTTATACAGCAATATTGGTTAAAAAATGTTGAAGATTTTTTGGAAACAGATTACGAATTACTAAAGTAAGAACAGCACAAACAATGGTTAACGCATTTAAATTGTCAAACAATGGTATCATTTTATTTGCCTCACTGTTGTTTAATTTATGCTCTTCGGCGCAATTGGCTCAACTGAAAGTTAGCGCTGACAAACGTCACCTCGTTACGGCCGATGGCAAACCTTTTTTCTGGTTGGGCGACACCGGTTGGGAATTGTTTCATAAACTCAATAAAGAAGATGCCGATGCTTATTTCAAAAAAAGATCGGAGCAGGGATTTAATGTTATACAGGCAGTTGCCCTGGCTGAGTTGGACGTTATGCACTCCCCTAATGCCAATGGTGATCTGCCTTTCATCAATGACGATCTTACCAAACCCAACGAGAAATATTTTAATTACATAGACAACCTGATCGATTTAGCAGCAAGCTATCATATTTACATCGCCCTGTTGCCAACCTGGGGTGATAAACTCTTTAAAGATTTTTGGGGCAAGGGGCCGGAGATATTTAATCCTGCAAATGCTTATGAATATGGCATATGGATTGTCAATCGTTATAAAAACAAGACAAATATTATCTGGATCATAGGTGGCGACAGGGATCCCCGGCCAAACTCACAGGATGTTGAAGTATGGCGAAGCATGGCAAAAGGAGTTGTAGAAAGTATCGGCACTGCTGATAATGCGCTGCTCACTTTTCACCCGCAACCAAAAGGCACAGGCTCCTCTTCGCAATGGTTTCACCAAGATGGCTGGCTTGATATGAATATGCTGCAAACCGGTCATTGCCGTGATACTGAAGTATGGGAAACCGTCAGCAATGATTATAACCGCAAACCGGCTAAACCGGTTTTAAACGGCGAAAGCATTTATGAAGAAATGCCTGTTTGCTTTAATGCCAAAGAACTGGGGTATGCCAATGCTTATGATATTCGTAAAGCCGCCTACCTGAGTGTATTCGCCGGGGCTTGCGGACATACCTACGGCTGCGGACCTGTCATATTTTTTGGCGACAAAGGAACTAATTTGTTCGCTAACCTGCATGGTTGGAGGGAATCGCTCGATTTTACCGGGGCCAATGAAATGAAACACCTGAAAGTATTGATTGAATCAAGACCCATGCTGGATCGCATACCCGATCAAACCATGTTGGTGAATCAAGGCGGTTGCAGTTCAGAACGAATACAGGCTACACGGGGAAGAGATTATGCTTTTGTTTATAGTGCTTATGGCCGGCCCCTTATCGTAAAACCCGGTAAAATATCAGGAACTAAACTTACCGCCAGCTGGTATGACCCGAGAACCGGGCAAACTAAACCCATAGGAAGTTTTACAAATAATAAACAACTCAGCTTTGTTCCTCCTTTACCGAAAGCATCACCGGTACCGTCTCAACGGGAAGATTGGGTGCTGGTATTAGATGATGCGTCAAAAAACTATCCAATACCGGTTCAATAAAGACGGGGAGACTTTCTGTTCTTTCCATAATTCGCCAGGCAAACCTTCATCGCTGATTGTGGTGGGGTCGTGTTGAGTTTGGGCAATGCCTTCTATTCCGGTACTTTTGCAGGCTACTAATTACAGAATAGTTACATGACTGATTTTAAAAGATACCTGGTTACCGCTGCCCTGCCCTATGCCAATGGACCCCTTCATATCGGCCACCTGGCTGGTTGTTATCTTCCGTCTGACATTTACGTACGCTATCTCCGGGCACAAAAAAAAGATGTGAAATTTGTTGGCGGAAGTGATGAGCATGGCGTACCGATCACTATCAGGGCCATGAAAGAGGGTATAACGCCACAACAGGTAGTGGATAAATACCATGCGATCATCAGGGACAGCCTGGCTCAAATGGGAATATCCTTTGATATTTATTCCCGCACTTCCAATAAACTGCATCATGAAACCGCCTCCGCCTTTTTTAGAAAAATGTATGATGATGGCTTGTTTGAAGAAAAGGTGACAGAGCAATACTATGACGAAAAAACTAAGACATTTTTAGCGGACCGCTACATAACAGGAACTTGTCCTGTTTGCGCTAATCCAAATGCCTATGGTGATCAATGCGAAAAATGCGGCAGTAGTTTATCACCCGAACAATTGATCAATCCAAGAAGCACATTGAGTGATGCGGTACCTGTAAAAAAGAAAACCAAACACTGGTATTTTCCTTTACAGAACTATGAAGATTGGCTGAAGCAATGGATACTGGAAGACCATAAGGACTGGAAAAATAATGTATATGGTCAGTGCAAGAGCTGGTTGGATAGTGGCTTGCAGTCACGGGCGATGACAAGAGACAGTAACTGGGGTATTAAAGTTCCGATAGAGGGTGCAGAGGGGAAAGTATTGTACGTATGGTTTGATGCGCCGATCGGTTATATCTCCGCCACTAAAGAATTAACCGATCAATGGGCTGACTATTGGTGTAAAGAAGATACGAAGTTGGTTCACTTTATTGGTAAGGACAATATCGTCTTTCATTGTATCATCTTCCCGGCTATGCTGAAAGCCCATGGAGGTTTTGTATTGCCTGACAATGTTCCGGCCAATGAATTCTTAAATATTGAAGGCGATAAAGTTTCCACCAGCCGCAACTGGGCGGTTTGGGTGGATGAATATGTCAAAGACTTCCCGGGCTGTGAAGACGTATTACGTTATGTTCTTTGTGCCAATGCTCCTGAAACAAAAGATAATGATTTTACCTGGAAGGATTTCCAGGACAGGAATAACAGTGAATTGGTATCCATCTTTGGCAATTTTGTCAACAGGACCTGGGTATTGATGCACAAACTCTGCAATGGAAAAGTGCCTGTATTTCACAATGAACTGATTGATGAACTGGATAAGCAACTGATAGCTGATATTGCTGCAGCTAAAGAAAAAGTAGAATCTCTTTTAGAGCAATATAAATTCAGGGATGCGCTGTATGAAGTAATTGATCTTTCCCGCAAAGGCAACCAGTACATGCAGAAAAAAGAACCCTGGATCCTAGCCAAACAATTAGGATCTTCCGAAGCCCCCTCCACCGGAGAAGGTTTGGGGGAGGTCGCTGCACAAAAACAAATTGACAATACTTTACACCTCTGTTTACAGCTATCCGCCAATCTCGCCGTTCTGATCAATCCTTTCTTACCAACGACAGCACAAAAAATGCTGCACATGATGAAAGTAGTGGATAAAATACTGGATTGGGAAAATGCCGGAAAGATGAAGTTGCTAAGTGTAGGATACAGCCTGAGAGAACCAAAACTCTTATTCAGAAAAATTGAAGATGCGGAGATAAGTTTACAGGTTGAAAAGTTGAATGCAGGAAGTCGGATCCCGATAGCTATCGGGACAGATCCCGATAGCTATCGGGACGGAAGTCAGTCCCCGGACCCTGCTCCTCCGACCTCAAACGGTAAACCTCAGATCCAATACGATGAC
>JANOCH010000721.1:0-5522 GCA_031412015.1 Chitinophagaceae bacterium | reverse complement strand
CCACTGGGGCGGTTTACGCTGCAACTGGAAACAAGAACAAGAGCCAGTCTTGATATCTCAATGACGAATACATTAGGGCAAAAGATATACCGGCAAAATGTTCCTGGTTTTATCGGTCGCTTTACTCAAGCCATCAATCCGGGGAAGATCGCTCCGGGTATTTATTACTTACAGGTAGTGCATGATAAGAAAAGATATATCAGGAAAATAATCGTTGTAGAATAAAGATTTCATTTAAAAAACACCGTCGCAAAATAATTTATCACGGTGTTTTTTTTTCACTGATCGATCTTCAACAAAGTCTGTTTCGACGTTGTTGGCGTAACAAATCGCATATCATATACTGAGTCGTTAACAAAATAAAACAGCCCCGGTATAAACCAGGGCTATTTTATCAATTAACGTTCAAAGGAGATGTTATTTCTGTAGAACTATCTCCCCAACATTTAAAGGCTGATCCTGTTTTACTTCCAGGTTCTCTAACGTAACATCTTTGTACGGCTCTTTCGCATCAACAATTACTTTATATGTTCCGGGCTTAACATCCAATGTAAAAGTTCCTGAACTTACTGTTCCCTTTGTTGAATCAGTGGCACTGATCGCCCACACAGTTTCAGCACCTTCACCCGGAACAACTTTACCGGTGATAGCGGTTTGTGTTGCGGTAGTAAAAGCAAATATACCTGCAACCGATGCGACTGCGATTCCGAAGGTTAGCATACTCTTCTTCATAACAAAATAAATTTATAGTTAAAAATGAAATAAACGAATCATGTTCTCATAACCATCTAAGAAGATTGCATGCACAGTAAGCCAACTACTATGCCAAGCTGTTTTTTTGTGGAAAACAACAAACACATCATTTGTTACGGCAGGTAAAGCGTGATTTGGATAATTAACATTCTCTTTTGTATCTTCCGTTGAAATTGATTGCAAATGGCCATTCAACCCTGGCGCAAAGGGAAAGTGATCAAAATTGATGATCACACACACAACACGAAACGATTTTGGATAGAAGTTGCAGAACTTGAACGGTTTGATTTTATACCGGGACAATTTGTTACGATTGATCTCCCCATTCATGAAAAAGTAAATAAAAGATGGCGAAGTTATTCTATTGCTTCCTGGCCCGACGGCAGCAATGTCTTTGAATTGCTGATCGTATTAGCTGAGGGAGGGCTGGGAACAGCTTATCTCTTTACTGAAATCAACGTGGGCAGTGAATTGACCTTTCGCGGGGCGCAGGGTGTCTTTACCTTGCCTGAGACAATAGAAAAAGATATCTTCCTTATTTGTACGGGTACCGGTATTGCTCCATTCAGGAGCATGGTGAATTATCTTCATATCCATAACATTCACTTTCAAAAAATTTACCTCATTTTTGGCTGCCGCAAACAAGAAGACCTGCTATACTACGATGAATTAAAAGCACTGCAGGAAAGGCTTCCGGGTTTTCATTACCTGCCCACTTTGTCACGCGAACATTGGGAAGGTTATCATGGATACGTACATCATATCTATGAAGAATTATGTAAGGACAGGCAAGCCGCCCAATTCTTTCTTTGCGGATGGAAACATATGATAGATGAAGCGAAAAAAAGAATACAGGAAATGGGATATGACCGAAAAGCTATCCACCAGGAATTGTACGGATAAAAAATCCATGAGTGCCCCCCGAATTTAAAATGATATAATAAACCGGGCTCTTGATATCTATCATGCCCGGTTTTAACGCATAGTTGTTATATTCGTAAAAATCGATTTCGTATGGGTGCATCTTCGCTCATTGTTTTGATCATCGCTGCCATTGCCTTTTCAGGCATTGCTATCCTTGTTTCACGTTTTGTATTAAAAGCTACCACCAATAAACAAAAAGGAGAACCTTACGAATGTGGCATCCCAACGCAGGGAAAAACATGGGTACAATTAAATGTAGGCTATTATTTATTCGCATTGATATTCCTGGTTTTTGACGTAGAACTTGTTTTCCTATATCCCTGGGCGGTAGTGGCGAAGAAATTGGGATGGGTAGCTTTTGTGGAGATCGTTATTTTCCTGTTTATACTCTTTATGGGATTTTTATACGCTCATAAAAAAGGCGCTTTGAAATGGATATAAACCAGCCGATAAAAAAAATTGATTTCCCCGGGCAGATGCACGAGACGCCTGGTGGAGGCATCGTGCTGAGTAAATTGGATGACGTTATTAACTGGGCGAGGTCAAACTCTTTATGGCCGCTGACATTTGCCACCAGTTGCTGCGGTATTGAAATGATGGCCGTTGCTTCCGCGAAATATGATTTCTCGCGTTTTGGTTTTGAAGTAGCCCGTGCTACGCCCCGGCAGGCTGATGTGATCATCATCGCCGGCACGATCGTGAATAAAATGGGGCCTGTATTAAAAAGATTATACGACCAGATGGCCGATCCAAAATATGTCATTGCTATGGGCGCCTGCGCTATCAGCGGCGGTCCCTTTTTTTATAATACCTATTCAGTGGTAAAAGGGGCGGATCATATCATACCGGTGGACGTTTATATAGCAGGTTGCCCGCCAAGACCCGAAGCGTTGTTGCATGCGTTGATAAGCTTGCAGGATAAAATAAAAAGAGGATTAACAAGAGAACAAATAAAGTCAGGTAAAGAATAAATATGCTGAACGAGGATTTGAAAGCCAAAATAACAGAATTGCATCCCACTGCCACTATTGAAGATGGTGAACCGACTGCCATAGGGTGGCTAACTTTTAATATCGAACAGAAAGACTGGCCATCGCTGGCGAATCAATTGCGTAAAGATCCTTCCCTACAGTTCGACTATCTTTTTTGCCTGACCTGTATCGACTGGAAGACACACCTTACGATGGTGTACCATTTATCTTCTACTATATACCGCCACAACATAGTGATCAAATCAAAACTTGACAGGGACAAGCCTGAGATTGAAACCGTTTCCCACATTTGGAGAACGGCCAATTTTCATGAAAGAGAAGTGTATGAAATGTTTGGTGTGAATTTCCTGAATCATCCCGATCTGCGTTTATTGATATTGCCGGATGGATGGGAAGGAAAAAATCCGATGAGAAAAGATTTTGAAGACCCGGTAAATATGATACGGTTATAAAATCATCTATGGTTGAAGAAGTAGGAACAACAACAGAAGGTGACTTAGTCATTAACGTAGGACCGCAACATCCGGCGACACATGGTGTATTGCACCTGGTCATTACGTTGAACGGGGAAACCATTAAGAAAGTTGAACCTCACTTAGGATTTATCCATCGCTCGATTGAAAAAATGTGTGAGAGCCTGACCTACCGTCAATTTATTTATGTGACCAGCCGGATGGATTATCTCTCGGCTCATATCAACAATCATGGTTGTGCTTTATGTGTAGAAAAAGGGTTGCAGATTGAAATTCCTCCAAGGGCACAAGTCATCCGTGTATTGATGGATGAACTGACAAGGATCGCCTCGCATGAATTATGGTGGGGAGCAATGGCAATGGATCTCGGCGCTTTTACCCCCTTCTTTCATGCCTTTCGGGAAAGAGAAACGATCAATGATATCATGGAAGAAACCTGCGGCGCCAGGTTAACGATGAATTACATGGTACCCGGCGGCGTGATGCAGGATATTCATCCCAACTTTCAGAGAAGGGTAAAAGAATTCATACAACTTTATAAAAGAAAGATCCATGAATACGATGAAATGGTAACCGGCAATATCATTTTCCAGAACAGGATGAAAGGTGTTGGTTACTTGTCTAAAGAAGATGCGATCTCGTATGGTTGCACCGGCCCTACCGGCCGCGGCAGCGGATTGAGTTGTGATATCCGTAAATTATACCCTTACGAAATATATGATAAATTAGAATTTGATGAGGTCATTGAAACAGGTGGCGATTCATTTTCCCGCTATATGGTTCGTATCAGGGAAATGCAACAATCCATCCGCATCATTGAACAATTAATAGATAATATTCCCGAAGGAGATTTCCAGGCCAAAACAAAAGCGGTTTTGAAATTACCAAAGGGAGAATTTTATTCGAGGGTAGAAACGGCAAGGGGTGAGTTTGGAGTGTATATCGTGAGTGAAGGTGGTACCACGCCCTACAGAATTAAATTCCGTTCACCGGGATTTTCTAATCTTTCTGTATTGGATCATATCGCCCGTGGAAGTAAGATCGGCGACCTGATAGCTATGATGGGAACACTGGATTTGGTGATTCCGGATATTGACCGATAGAAAAATACCAAACATCGAACAAGGAATATAGAATGTTGAATTAATGGTCGTTTATACTTCGATATTCTTTATTCTGTGTTCATTATTCGTTATTTAAAATATGTGGAGCTTTAGTCATATCGCCAATGAAATTCATGTGGGGTTAAGTTCAACCTTCAATCCCACATGGACCATGATCATTGAAATGGTCATTGCCGGCGTATGCGTGATCAGTTTGTTTGCCATATTAGGATTGGTACTGGTGATCATGGAAAGAAAAGTTTCCGCCTGGATGCAAATACGTCTCGGCCCTAACCGGGTAGGGCCGAAAGGAATGTTTCAATCACTGGCCGATACCGTAAAATTGATAGTAAAAGAAGGGCTGACGCCAAACGGTGCCGATAAATTTTTATTCAACCTGGCTCCATTCATCGCGATGATCGTGGCGATGTTATTGATGGCGCCGATCGCCTTTGCGAAAGATTTTCAATTGTGGGATCTGAATATCGGCGTACTATACGTTTCAGCTGTTTCTTCCATTATGGTCATTAGTATCTTAATGGCGGGATGGTCAAGCAATAATAAATATTCATTGATGGGCGCCATGCGAAGCGGAGCACAAATAGTGAGCTATGAGTTATCGGCAGGTTTATCCATCTTAGCCATTGTAGTACTGACCGGAAGTTTAAGTATTTCCGATATCATCAACTCGCAGGCCAATGGATGGTGGATATTCAAAGGACATATCCCGGTTCTGATAGCTTTTGTTACATTTATCATTGCCGTAACGGCTGAAACCAACCGTGCTCCTTTTGATATGGCGGAAGCAGAATCAGAATTAACCGCCGGCTTTCATACCGAGTATTCAGGAATGAAATTCGCTTTGTTTTTTTTAGCTGAATATGTCAATGTGTTTATTGTTTGTGCTATCGGTGCTACACTATTTTTAGGTGGTTGGATGCCTTTTCATATTGGTAACTGGCAGGGGTTTAATCATGTAATGGACTACATCCCGTCAAGTATCTGGTTTTTTGGGAAAACTTTTTCTCTCATATTCATCATCATGTGGTTCAGGTGGACTTTTCCGAGGTTACGTATCGACCAGTTATTGAACCTGGAATGGAAGTACCTGTTACCGATCAGTATGTTCAATTTATTGCTGGTGACATTGATGGCGATAATGGGATGGCATTTTTAGAATTCAAAGTTAAGAATTATGAATGATGAATAGAAAAAACTCCAATTCATCATTCGTAATTCATCATTCATAATTCATCATTCATAAATTTATGTTCTTA
>JANOCH010000720.1:0-5244 GCA_031412015.1 Chitinophagaceae bacterium | reverse complement strand
GCCTCGTCGGTCAAGATCTTAGTGCTGAGTATGATGGATAATGATGAAGTTGTTATCAGCATGATAAAGGAAGGCGCAAGAGGCTATTTACTCAAAGATAGTAAACCCGCTATTTTTAAGCAGGCGCTGGACAATATCCGCGATACCGGGTTTTATATGAATGAGCTGGTAAGCAATAAAATGCTTAGTTATGTTAAAAACCATGAAAGTTCGGGAACTGCCCTTCCATTGATCAGCCAATTGACAGAAAGGGAAATTCTTTTTCTGCAAATGGCCTGCACGGAAATGACCTACAAAGAAATAGCCACCGCCATGCAGGTTAGCCCCCGTACCGTAGATGGCTACCGGGATGAGCTTTTTAAAAAACTAAATGTAGAATCCAGGGTCGGCTTGGTTCTGTTTGCTGTTAAACACGGTGTGTACAAATTATAACCTGGTCTTTAGTACTTCAACCATTTCTGTTTTCCACCGTGGAAAATCACCCTGCTCAATATGCATCCTTGCTTCCCTGACCAACCATAAATAAAAAGCAAGATTGTGTACACTGGCGATAGTTAGCCCCAGCAATTCCTTTGACTTCATCAGGTGACGCAGGTAGGACTTGCTGTAATAATTACTTACCTCACAATCCAACCCGTCATCAATCGGAGAAAAATCAAACTCCCATCTCTTATTATCAATATTGATAACGCCTTTGGTTGTAAACAGCATGGCGTTGCGTCCGTTGCGGGTAGGCATTACACAGTCAAACATGTCGATACCCATGCTGATACATTCCAGTATGTTCCAGGGTGTACCTACTCCCATCAGGTAACGGGGTCTGTCCTTTGGCAAATGATCGCAGCACCAATCGCATATCTCATACATGACTGGTTCAGGCTCTCCGACGCTTAGTCCCCCGATGGCGTTGCCGGTTGCATTTTTGGATGATATGAATTCACAGGAGTTCTTACGCAGTTCTTTGAACGTTCCTCCCTGAACGATTGGAAATAAGTTTTGTGTAAATCCGTATTTATCTTCTGTGCCATGAAACCGGTACCAGCAACGATCCAGCCAGCGATGGGTCAGCTCCATCGACGTTCGGGCATAGGCATAATCGCTGCCTCCCGGGGGGCATTCATCAAAAGCCATAATGATATCTCCACCAATACTTCGCTGAATATCCATCACGACCTCAGGTGTAAACAAATGCTTCGATCCATCAATATGCGATTGAAAAGTAACCCCGTCTTCTTTTATCTTCCTGGTACCGGCCAATGAAAAAACCTGGTAGCCGCCGCTATCTGTCAGTATCGGTTTATGCCAACCATTGAACCGGTGCAGGCCGCCCGCTTTTTCTAATACTTCAAGACCGGGTCTTAAATAAAGATGATACGTATTACCTAAAATGATCTGGGCCCTTACATCATTTAGTAATTGTTGCTGGGTTACTGCTTTGACGCTCCCTACTGTTCCTACGGGCATAAAGATGGGAGTAAGTATCTCTCCATGATCTGTTTTGATTCTTCCTGTTCGTGCTTTTGAATGCTGATCGGTCTTCTCCAGTTGAAATTGCAGTGCTGCCATAAGTGGCGCAAAGTTAACAGGCAATAGTCAATAGGCAATTGGCACCGGAAAATCACCGGGATATCTTTTATAGCTCACTCGGAATTCTGTCACCAATAAAATGGAATGTGTAATTGACAAAAAACCAATCTGCTGTGGAAAGCTTTTTTGTTTGTTGCTTATTGCCTATTGCTTATTGCTCTCTACCTTCGCGGCCATGCCAACCATCTACTGGGGAGAGATCATTTTCTATTCCTTTGTTTCCGCAACTGCTATCCAGGTATTTTATTATGCCTGGTTTTTTAGCCGTATTGCTTTTTATAAACCTAAAGAGAAATCGCAATCCCAGCAACATCCCGTATCGGTGATCATTTGCAGCAGGGATGAGGATGAAAATCTTGCACGTAACCTGCCGGGCATACTGGTTCAACAATATCCAAGTACTTATGAAGTCGTCACCGTCAACGACAATTCTGTAGATGATACAAAGTATATTCTGCAGGAATTAAAGAGAACCTTTAAGTCATTGAATGTAGTGGAGCTCACACACGAGGCCAAATTGATCACCGGGAAAAAATATCCATTGTCCATCGGCATACGGGAGGCCAAACAAGAAGTGTTGTTGTTAAAGGATGCAGATTGTGTTCCCGCCAGCGAATTTTGGATACAAAAAATGCAGGATGGCTACGGTGAAAATATTGAGATAGTACTTGGATACGGGGCTTATCATAAAACGTCTGGTGTATTGAATAAGCTTATTCGATTTGAAACCTTCCATACGGCCATGCAATATCTTTCCTACGCACTGGCCGGCATTCCATATATGGGTGTAGGCAGGAATCTGTCGTATAAAAAAGATATTTTTCTTCGCAACAAGGGCTTTTCATCCATCAATCATATTCCCAGTGGCGATGATGATCTTTTCATCAATAAAGTAGCCACCAAAAAAAATACTTCCATCGTTATTGATCCTGATGCTATAACCCGCTCTGTTCCCAAAACAACCTGGGGTGGTTGGTTAAAGCAAAAAAAAAGACATTATACAACGGCTAAATATTACAAACCCAAACATAAATTTTTACTGGGCTTGTATTTCTTTACCCAATTTCTTTTTTATCCTTTGTTCATCGCTTGTTCCATCTTTTATGACTGGCGATTCGCCCTGGGTTTATTTGGCATGCGTTTGATCGTACAAGGGTTTATTTTTTATAAAGCGATGAGGAAAATGGATGAAAAGGATCTTTGGCCCTGGTTCTTTTTCCTGGACCTCTGGATGTTCCTTTATTATATCATCTTCGCACCAGCCTTGTGGAAAAAACCGGGTAAGAATTGGAATTAAACCCCCATCCCCTAAAGGGGTTTTGGAAATCTTTATAAGATGGATATTATCCTTAAATATTTTTCTGATTTCACTGAAAAACAACTTCACCAGTTTGAAGCGCTAAAAGAACTGTACAAAGAATGGAACGAAAAGATCAATGTCATTTCACGAAAGGATATTGATAGTCTTTATGAAAGACACGTATTGCACTCACTTAGTATCGCCGCAGCTTTCGAATTTGAAGCCGGTAACGAAATCATAGATCTCGGAACAGGTGGTGGTTTTCCCGGCATTCCGTTGGCGATATTTTTTCCCGACGTAAAATTTCACCTCGTTGATAGCATTGCCAAAAAACTAAAAGTCGTAGAAGCAGTAGCGGAAAACATTGGCTTAGCCAATGTTACCACACAACATAGCCGGATAGAAAACATCAAGAACAGGAAATTTGATTTTGTAGTATCCCGTGCCGTAGCGCCATTGAAGGATCTTTGGAATTGGAGTAAACCATTGATAAAAGATCGGAACCCGATAGCTATCGGGTCGGATCCCAATGGCTATCGGGACGGAAGTCAGAACCTTACTGATGGCTCAAGACTCATCTCTTCCCTACCTGGCCTTATTTGTCTAAAGGGTGGCGATCTCGCTGCTGAAATCCAGGATAGCGGTACCCGACCCCGGTTGATGGAGATCAAGGATATTTTTGACGAAGAATTTTTTAAGGATAAATTTATACTTTACATATCCCGTTAAAACTACCAGTTCGTGGTATTGATTTATTATCCCTTAATGCTGAATTTTGCCAAATGAAGGAAGTAGCCGTTTGCATTGTTGATGACAACAGGGATCTGCGTAATGCACTGGAAGAGATCATTGAAATGTCTGATGGATTTAAATGTGTTGGCACCATTGGCACTGCACAGGAAGCTATTGCTCAAATACCTCTTTTAAAACCGGATGTGGTGTTGATGGATATCAACCTGGGAACAGAGGAAACCGGAATTGATTGCGTCAGAGTATTAAAAGGAAAAGTTCCGGGTACTAACTTCATGATGTGCACGGTATACGAGGAAAATGAAAAAATTTTCCAGGCGCTGACTGCCGGAGCCAGTGGCTATATTTTAAAGAAAACCGCCCCGGCACGGATGCTGGAAGCTATCCGGGAATTGTATGAGGGCGGGGCGCCGATGAGCAGCCAGATTGCCCGAAAGGTTGTCGCCGCATTTCAAAACAAACCCCACAAGGCCGGTGAGGCGGAAGGGCTGGATACCTTATCGCACCGGGAAAAAGAGATATTGGAACAATTATCCAAGGGTTTGATGTACAAAGAGATTGCTGCGGAACTATTCATCAGTCCTGAGACGGTTCGAAAGCATGTGTATCACATTTATGAAAAGCTACACGTTACAAACCGCATTGAAGCGGTGAATAAATTTTTTGGACGGTAATACAATAAAAAATACCACAAATAGGGTATATGATGAGTTGGCAAAACCCGGTAGCTTCGCCTCTTGTCTAAAAATCTACCGTTGACCGTAAACCTTGTTGAGTAACCGACTTGAAGGGCCCTAAATCAAAAAAACATCCCGCTTTGCAGCGGGATGTTTTTTTATGCCAATGTAATAATTTACAATTTGATCCTGTTGTTCTTTCGTTCTACATCGGCCAAACGCTGAGATGGATCGATCTCTGCAATAGAAATATCGACCAGTCTTCTGTCACTTTCTACCACATAGGTCTCATCTGTCCAATGCCACCCGGGATATACTCTCCTGGCAGTAGTATCTTCCGCAGGTTTAGCTCCATACATCAAGTCAAGCGGGATATAATGCATTTCAGTACTGCCGTCTTTGAATTTCAATTGCAGATCAACAGGCATTGGCATTTGGCCAACCCGTTTGATACGTATCCTTGTTTTTCCTCCTTGCTCCCATAAACTATCAAATGCGTAATCAATCGTTTTTATTGAATTCACCCAGTATTCTTTATACCAATCCAATTTTACGGCGCTCATCTTCTCTGCAATGCGAATAAAGTCTGTTGAATTCGGATGCTTGAATTTCCATAAGCGATAATACTCCAATAAAACTTTATCTCGCATTTCTGCACCGATTATATAACCAAGCTGTTCTAAAAAAACGGCTCCTTTTATATAAGAAGCATTTCTATAGGCATAGTTGGTATTAAAATGATCAGCATGGGTGATCATGGCTTCTTCCTTACCACTCTTTACCAACTGGTAATATGTTTTATATGTTTCGGCATGAATAAAACCCGTATCAATCAATAAGTCGAGGTCTTTATAAATTCTTGATTCGGCATACGTGGCAAATCCCTCATCCATCCAGTGATACAACGACTCATTGGTACCTAATACACCC
>JANOCH010000719.1:0-3036 GCA_031412015.1 Chitinophagaceae bacterium | reverse complement strand
ACGATTCCTTCTAATAATTTTCTTCTCTCCGCCAAAGGCATCTCACGAATATCTTTTCCATCATATTCCAAAATATCATAAGCGATAAAAGCAACCGGTGCTTCCTGCAAATGTTTCTTCGTAATATTTTTCCGGCCGATGCGGGTTTGTAGTATGGCAAAGGGCAATGCTTTGCCATCAGCGAATGGCATGATCTCGCCATCCAGTACGGTACCATCTGCTAAATGATCTTTCAATACATGAAACTCGGGAAACTTTTCCGTCATCAGTTCTTCACCACGGCTCCAGGTATAGAGTTCTTTATTGCGTTGAATGATCTGTCCTCTTATTCCATCCCATTTCCATTCGGCCTGCCATTCATCTTCGGTACCTGTTTCAGCGATCTCATTTTCCAACGCATAAGCCAAATAAAAAGGGTAGGGTCTTGAATGATCAATGGTATCTGCGCTCAATAATTCATGAAAGAGGGTAGTCGAAGGGTCCCAGTTGCCACTGATACGATGAGCGATCGTATTGGCTTCCAGGTCGACTGTTTTGGATAATGCATTCACCATTGTTTTTTGTGATACGCCGATCCGGAAACTTCCGGTGATCAGTTTATTAAAAACAAATCGTTCATCCCGGTCCATGTTCCTCCAACTGGTAGTGATGAATTTCTTTTTCACCTCTTCACCCGCTTTTTCCAGTTGTTTCAATTGTTCGATATAGTAATGCAATCCTTCTTCTCCCTGCAGCGCCTCATTATTTTCAGGGAGCAATAGGGAGATCGTTTCCGCCAGGTCGCCTACGGTAGAATAACATTCGGTAAACAACCACGATGGTAAGGAAGCTATCTCCATACACCATTCCGATAACAATCTTGAATTGACCGAACGCCTGGGTCGTCGTCCACTGAAGATGGCGATCACCCATACCTTATCCTGGTCATTCGCCACGGCGAAATAATCCGACAAAGCCTGCAGCTTATCATTCGTCTTCGTGCTGCTGCCCAATACTTTTACCAGTGATGCGAATTGTTTCATTTCTTTTTATGATAAGAGAGAAGAACACGGATGACACAGATTGGATAGATTTACACGGATTTTTCATTCGTGTTCATTCGTGCAATTCCTGGCCAACTTCTTTTCAAACCTATCGGTGTTCATACAAATTTATACGCGGCGAAAAATAATAAGTGACTATCGGGTTAACTGAACCCTCATCTGTTTTGAACCACATAGATACATAGAAACATAGTCCCGATAGCTATCGGGATCACATAGATCCCGAAGATTCGGGACTATGTGTTTCGTCCTTCCCGATAGCTATCGGGAGTGTACTATGTTTCTATGTGGTTCCATTTTAAAATTCAGTTAAGCCAATAGTCAGTAAATAATATTAATCTCAAGCTTAATCCGTATCAATCCGTTCGCTCAGCGTTATATTCTTCATTCGTGCTTTGCTTTTCCTCCTCATCATTCCCAAACTCCGTCCTCACTTCCGCGGCTTCTATTCCCTGCTCATTCAAATACCGGCTGAATGCTGCCTGGAAACCATGCGTCACAAAAACTTTTCGGGCCCCCGTCTCTTTCACCGTTTGCAGCAATCCATGCCAGTCCGCATGATCACTCAAAGCGAATCCCGCATCGGCATTTCTTCTTCTTGTATTACCCCGCACCTGCATCCAGCCACTGCACACACCTACGGCGTAAGGAGCGAAACGTTTCATCCAACTGGTACCATCGGCGCTACCCGGCGCTATCACCACGCCGCCTTTAAATATTTTATTCGGCATATCAAACTGCACTCTTTGCACGGCCGGTAATTTCCAGCCTGCATTAACCAATGCGGTATGAACGTTATCGACAGCGCCGTGTAAAAAGATCGGGAGCCCCGTTTCAGCAATGCAGGACAACAATCGTTGCGCCTTTCCCAAACTATAAGCCGTCAGCACCGATACTTTTCCATCATCTTTATTTTGTAATACCCAATCCTGTATCGTCTTAAAGATTTCCGCCTGCGGTTTCCAGTTATAGACCGGCAAACCAAAAGTGGATTCGGTAATGAACACATCACAAGGCACCGGTTCAAAGACTCCACTCAATCCATCATCTTCGCGTTTATAGTCTCCGCTTACTACCCACACTTCATGATGCTGTTCTACTCTTACCTGTGATGAACCAATGATATGCCCGGCGGGATGCAGGGAAACTTTTACCCCATTGATCAAAACAGGTTCATTCCATTCCACGGATTGATAAGCATGATCACCCAACCTTAGTTGCAAAAGTGGTTTGGTAAAGCGGTGACACAGATACGACTGGCTTCCCGGCCTCGCATGATCGCTGTGGGCATGAGTGATAACGGCCTTACCTACAGGCTTCCAGGGATCGATATAAAAATCACCGGCCCGGCAGTACAAACCCTTATCCGAAAATTCGATCAGTGGCATGATGAAAAAATAGGATTATCCATTTAAGTCGCATTGCCTTTCAGGAATCGGCCTCGAAAAAATGGCGTTAAGAAAATTACGGAACAAACCGTTAAGAACGCAGCGCTGTTTGAGCCCGTAGTAGCTCCAAAGCTTAACGTAACTGCGGGGCGAGTTCGCTGCGTTTAGGTTTGTGAAGTAATTTTTAGCCATTTTTTCGCAGCCTTGACTTTTTTTGTTACTTTTTTGCGTCAAGGCAAAAAAGTAAAAAGTTGCTACGGGAAAGGATTTGCTGTCTAAATACATAATTCGACAAAATAATTTACGAAAAAATCAATGCAACAATTCAGTGGCAGTAATTATACCAATTAATCAAAAGCAACTGGTGCAGAACTGTTTAAGATAAGTTTTGCTTTTGAGAAAGAAGATTCAACAACATTTTCCCGAACCGTTGAAAGGCTTACTGGTCAAGGGTTCTGGCCCCTCTCCTCCGGAACTCGTCATTGCGACTGCGAGGTACGAAGCAGGAAGCAAGGGGTTTGGGGTGAGGTCTCGGCTTCATCTTTAGCGTTTAAACTTCGACCTGAAAATATTTTTTTAATTTTTTTAAAAGAATAAAAATCAGT
>JANOCH010000718.1:0-15944 GCA_031412015.1 Chitinophagaceae bacterium | reverse complement strand
CTCTCTCCCTGCAATTTTTTTTGAATAGTCAATTCTAACTCGGCTTCTTTATTTTTAAATTCCTGTTCTTTTTGCAGGAACGCCAGTTCTTTTTGGCGGGATGTTCTCAACTTTTCCTCGTTCTCCTTATTGTTTTGCTCCAGCATGCGAACCTTATTCTCGAAATCAGCCGAGATATTCTTGCGAAGGGTTTCCTCTATCTGTTTTTGCAGGGCGATTTTTTCAGCCTGGGCTTTTTGCTGCCATTCCATTTCTTTTTTACCCAGTTCTTCTTCTTTTACTCTTTTATACTCCACCATCTGCTGCCGCAGTTCTTGCTTCTCTTTTTCAATGGCTTCCTTCATCTCGTCATTCAATGCATCTTCCAACGGAAATTCATGGGCACAATTCGGGCATTTTATGTCAGGCATATTCGAGTTTTTGCACAAATTAAGTAAGCTTTATCGGGATAAAAAATTCCAGCACTACGGACCTAATGTTAACGATTTTTAAGGATTTAGGGAAGCAGCGGGCTGTCTTCAAGACAGGTGCAGTATAATTTTTCGATTCAGGCACCACGCACATTAAAAAATAATATGATCTTTTAAATCTATGTTAAAAGGCTTCTCGTAACTTATTAAAGAAACATTATCCCATTCAAGTCTGCCCAAATCCCTCCCTGTCGAATCTGCAGTTCTTTATTTAACCAACTAAGAGCTAAAGGGTTTACAATCATCTTTTTAATTACCATCAAATTTTTTGCTATGCGAAAAAAAATTACACTCGCCAGGGGACTTAGTTATTTTGCCGTCTTCGGCAGCCTGGTTGCTTTCTTAATTCTTCTGAGTTCATCCAGCCACCGTGAAGCTCCATTAATTTCTAACGATCCACTGGCTGACAACACCGATGTCTATGCCTTTCGAAGTCCTGACAGACCCGACAAGATTATCATTGTCGCCAACTACATTCCTTTCCAATTACCGTGGGGCGGACCTAATTTTTATTCATTTGGAGAAAACATCCGCTATGAAATTCACATTGACAACGACGCCACCACACCCGGCGACGACATTACTTACCGCTTTACCTTTCAAAAAGAGAATGAAGACCCGACTACTTTTTTCAATATCAGGTTGGGTAAGCAAAATTTGAAAACTACTTTCAAGCTTGAAAAATGGACCAGGAAAGATGGCCAATTCAGGACGGTTATTAGTAAAGGAGTGGTTCCTCCACCAAATATTGGTCCCCGCTCTATTAGTTCACCCGTTGGTTTGAATCAACACGATTACAATGAGATAATCGATGGTGCTATAACTACTGCCTCTACCACCGAAAGGGTGTTTTGCGGCACTACCGAAGATCCATTTTATGTTGACCTTGGCGGAATATTTGACCTTGGCGATGCTCCCCGTACCTCCGGTAGTAAACCACAGGATGGCTTGAAATGTTTAAATGTTTCTACTATTGTTATGGAAGTTGGTATTTCTGTGCTTCAGAAAAATCGCAGAGAGATCAAAGAAGCTAAAAATATATTGGATCCTAATTATGTGATCGGAGTTTGGGCTTCTGCCAGCCGTCAAAAGATCCGCATACTTAATGATAACGGAACAGAATCCCATCAGGGCGAATGGGTGCAGGTGTCAAGATTGGGCATGCCATTGACCAATGAAGCGGTGATCCCAGTTGGAATGAAGGATAAATGGAATTCACTAACGCCTTATCAGGATCTTGCTAACCTTAGCACTTTTGGTAAATATTTTTATCAACCAGAGCTGGCTCTATATATGGACGATAAATTTTTTGGAGGCGCCGTTCCAGCGTTGAAACCACTACGTATTCAAAGAAATTCATTAGGTGCATTTGGTTTTGGTAATGATCAGCAGGGCTTGTTTCCTTTAAAAGGTAATCCTGCTCTTGACGGAACTGCTTTGGCAGATGCTGCGTTTGGAAATCTTTTATTAGTAAAGGATGCGCCACGTTCAGTTGATCTCTGGCCTATTTTTCATACAGGTGTTCCTAACCTGCGGCCTTACCAGTTGGCTACAGGAAAAGGTGGAAGTCCCCTTGCTGAGGGCAAGCCATTCATTAATAACTTTTTACCAAACGGTGGCGATATGCTTCGGTTAAATATGGCGGTCCCTCCAACTCAGCGAAATGATCCTAAATTCAGTTCAGAAGGATTAGTACAGGCAGCAGTACTTGGTTTGACTGATCCGGCTTACAATGGTAATAAAGACCTTCAGTTTATTCCCAATATGGATGGATTTCCAAATGGACGAAGATTGGAAGATGATGTTACCCTGATTGAATTACAGGCTGTTAGTGGGGTAGTGCTTGCGGCTATCGGTTTGTGGTATGATGATTTTGATGGCACAAATCCGGTGTCGCAGGATTTGATTGATGTGTTGACATACAGAACAGGTGTTAACGAGAATGATGTTGCGTTTAAAAAGAAATACCCGTACGTGCAAACGCCATTTGCTGGTAATGCGAATTGCTTTTCTTGTGCGGATAATACTTCAACCCAGGGATCGAAACCTCCTTCTATCACGAAAATGCCATCAATTAGCAGTTTAGGTGTAGCGCCTCCGGAAGCATTTGTTTCCTCTTACCCTAACCCATCCTCGAGCAATAACACGATCAGGTATCGTCTCGACGTTCCATCCCAGATAAGAATTGTGCTAATGGATCAGCAGGGAAGGGAAATGAAGGAATTGGTGAATAAAAAACAGGATTCAGGAATTTATACGTTTGATTGGAATACACAAAAACTAGCGGCCGGCACTTATTTTATAAAAGTAATCAAGAACGA
This sequence comes from Chitinophagaceae bacterium, assembly GCA_031412015.1. Classification (GTDB taxonomy): domain Bacteria; phylum Bacteroidota; class Bacteroidia; order Chitinophagales; family Chitinophagaceae; genus Terrimonas_B. Next base: position 13,153 of record JANOCH010000718.1, on the reverse strand, counting down.
TAATAAAGGCCAGCTTATTAAGTTGATAAAAGATTAAGCCCCTATAGAATTAGAAAGTCCGTGGATAGCTGCGGACTTTCCTTTTTAAAAAAATATACAAACACTAACGGGAAAGAAAGCGTATGAAAAAAAATCATTTTTACCTAATTGCAATTGGGTTATTTATAGTGGCGACGGGTTTTATTGTTGTAAAGTATAAAAAAGATGAAAAGAAGAAGACGGCTGTTTTTTACCCGCTGAAAGATCGTACAGCAAGTATGGTCAATACAGCCGAAGCAGAACAAGTGAAAAAACAATTTGCCGAGCTGCTTAAGATAGTAAGAACCAATCCGGATGATACCAAATCAAGAATAGCTTTGGCAGCCTTATATATACAGGAAGCAAGAATTACCGGTGACTATATGTATTACGATATGGCTGCTATGAAGTATTTAAATGAAGTATTGGAAAAAGACCCTTCGCATTTTGAAGCCTTAACGTTTAAATCATTGCTCTATCTTTCCCAGCATCATTTTGCTGAGGGATTGGCATTGGCTGAAAAAGCAAGGGCAATACATCCTGAAAATGCATTTGTACATGGCGTTCTTATCGATGGACAGGTGGAGATGGGAAACTATGCGGCTGCTATTGAAGAAGCGGAAAGGATGATATCTATCCGCCCGGATTTAAGATCATATTCCAGGATATCTTATTTACGTGAAATTCATGGAGACTATCCCGGTGCCATTGAGGCTATGAAAATGGCGGTTGATGCAGGCTTTCCCGGTGATGAAGCTACAGAATGGTCAAGGGTACATTTGGGACATTTATACGAAATCACAGGAGATATGAAAAGCGCTGAAATGTATTACCTGATCGCTTTGCAAAGAAGACCGGGTTATGCGTATGCTATTGCTGGACAGGGGCGGATTGCATTAACGGCAAAGGAGTATAATAAAGCTATTGCTTTTTATTTGCAGGCCGATTCGCTTGTCAACGACAATTCATTTAAAGAAGAAATAGCGGAGGTATACGAACTGGCTGGTCAAAAAAACAAAGCGGATTCAGTAGTAAAATGGCTCGTAGCTACGATGAGCAAGAACGCACAAAGCGGGTTGGAAGATGAAAGTATCGGGCACTATTCCGACAAGGAACTTGCCTATGTGTATTTAAAAGATGGCAACTATGATAAAGCGCTTGAACATGCATTGGCTGAATACAACCGTCGCCCGGCTAATATTGAAGTAAACGAGACAGTAGCCTGGGTCTACTACAACAGGAAGGAATATGGCAAGGCATTGCCCTATCTTCAGGAAGCCCTAAAAACAAAAAGCAAGAATCCGACCTTACTCTGCCGTGCAGGATTAATCTATGCAAAATCAGGAGATAAAGCAAAAGCCAGGTTGTTGCTCGACGGACTGGCCAACTCGAACTTCAGTATCCCTGAGTCACTGAAAAGGCAAAGTATAAATGAGTTGCAGACCTTATAGTAATTCAAATCCCTATTAAACCTTTGATACGTATATAGAATGTCAAATAAATAGTTTCTGCTACACTAATTGACTTTTATGAGAATTTTCTATTCTTCGATACTTATTCTTTTATACATTCTTTTTCCATCATTGGAAACATTCTCACAAAAAAAAGCTTCGATGATTACTGAAACCGGCTCAGTAGTAGATGAATCAACAAAATTGCCAGTGGAGGGAGCTTTGGTTAATTTTTATTCCGGCAAACAACTCACCGCTACCAACGAACAAGGACAATTCTCTATGAAGCTGGATATTCAACCCGGCGACACTTTGTTGGTGACTGCTATGGGGTATGAGACAAAAAAGATCAGTTATGGGGAGTATGAAAAATGCGGTAAAGTTATCGTCCTCAAAAATAAGATCATTGAGATGAATGCCGTGATGGTGGCATTGAACCCCGGCGATCATTATAAACCGATCAGCAGGATCGATATAAAAATGCGTGACATCACAAATTCCCAGGAAGTGTTGAGACTGGTCCCGGGATTATTTATTGGTCAGCATGCAGGTGGTGGGAAAGCGGAACAGATATTTTTGCGTGGTTTTGATATTGATCACGGCACAGATATCAGTATCGCTGTCGATGGGATGCCTGTGAATATGGTCTCGCATGCCCACGGGCAGGGCTACGCCGATCTTCATTTTTTAATACCGGAGTTAATTCAAAACGTTTCATTCAAGAAAGGAAGTTATTATGCGGAAAAAGGAAACCTGGCCACCGCCGGCTATGTTGATTTTCGTACCAAAGATGTACTTCCTTTAAATATGGTCAAGCTCGAGGCCGGACAGTTCAATACGTATAGAGCTTTAGGAATGGTAAACCTGCTTTCTGAAAAAGCGAAGAAAAAAGAGCAGCATGCATTTATCGCTTCAGAATATATGTATACAAAGGGCTATTTTGATAACCCCCAAAATTTTAATCGCCTCAATATTTTTGGTAAGTATCAAGGGAAGATAGGAGAGAATAATACACTCAATTTATCCGCATCCACGTTTTCCAGTAAATGGAAAGCATCGGGACAAATACCGGAACGGGCATTACAGAATGGTTTGATCGGTTATTTTGGCGCCATCGATCCCAATGAAGGCGGGAATACAGGTCGCAGTAATATCAATGCGCAATTGCTGACCAATCTGGGTAACGGTAATTTTATCAAGAACCAGTTTTATTATACCCGTTACGATTTTGAGCTGTATTCCAATTTTACTTTTTTCCTCAATAATGATGTAGATGGCGACCAGATCAGGCAAAAGGAAATGAGGGATATTTTAGGGTACAATGGCAGCTACACACATACCGGCTATATCGGCGATAAAAAATTAACCACCGATATCGGCTCCGGTTTTCGCTTAGATAAGACAATAGACAGTGAGCTGTCAAGAACAAAGGATCGCACTACCATTACAGAAGCGATCAAGCTGGGCGATATTAAGGAATTGAACACGGGTGCATGGGTGAATGAAACTATTCACATGAATGAAAGGTTCAGCATCAATGCCGGTTTGCGCTGGGATCGTTTTGACTTAAGTTATAAAGACAAATTGGACAACAATAAATTGAGTAAGGCCAATGCCGGTATCCTCAGTCCCAAGCTGAATTTCTATTACCAGCTGAATGATAAAACACAGGTTTATCTAACTACAGGCAGGGGCTTTCATTCCAATGATACGAGGGTAGTGGTGCAAACCGGTGGGACCGAGATTTTACCTGCGGCTTATGGCGCTGATCTTGGAATCGTATTAAAACCAACGGCTGAACTGTTACTGCAGGGAGCTGTCTGGTATTTAAAACTTGACCAGGAGTTTGTATACGTAGGTGATGAAGGGGTGGTAGAACCCAGTGGTAAATCACGAAGGGTAGGCATGGATATATCCGCCCGTTACCAACCGGTAAAATGGCTGTTCATTGATGCGGATGCCAATTATTCCAATGGTCGTGCCGTCGAACAAATGAAAGGTGAGAATTACCTGCCTTTAGCTCCTGTATTTACCAGCATCGGCGGCATTACGTACAAAAGTTCCAAAGGATTGAATGCTGCCATCCGCTATCGCTACATGGGCGACCGTCCTGCCAATGAAGATAATAGTGTAGTCGCCAAAGGCTATTTCGTAACGGATGCGGTGCTGAGTTATGAAAGAAAGAGATTTGAACTGGGTTTATCCATTCAGAATTTGTTTGATGTACGCTGGAAGGAAACACAGTTTGATACCGAAAGCAAACTGCAGAATGAAACCACTCCTGTTTCAGAAATACATTTCACTCCCGGCAGCCCTTTCTTTTTTAAAACACATATTTCTTTTTTCTTTTGATCATTCTTGTCCATGCAATGCAAAACAAATAGTGTGTATTTCAAAACAGGGTTCATTATCCTGTTCCTCTTGTTAAATACATCAGCTTTTGCACACACCATTAATTACGCCCTGGAAAAGGCACCAGCGGGTGAAGTGGTCTGGTATTATTTAAAACTGGGTTTTCAGCATATCATCCCGCAGGGGCTGGATCATATTTTATTTGTTGCCGGATTGTGCCTGCTGAGTACGAAAATCAAAACGATCGTCTGGCAGGCTACTGCTTTTACGGTAGCTCATTCTATTACCCTGGCGCTTAGTATGAAGAATATTATCGTGGCGCCGCCGGCTATTGTAGAACCGATCATCGCTCTTTCTATTTTATTTGTAGCAATTGAAAACATCCTACTAACAGAGTTAAAGCCCTGGCGGGTAGCCATCGTTTTTTTGTTTGGGTTGATACACGGGCTCGGCTTCGCCAGTTCATTAAATGAAATTGGGTTGCCACCAAATAAATTCTATACTTCTATTCTTTCTTTTAATATCGGGGTGGAATTGGGTCAGTTGGCCGTAATTGCAGCGATGTTTTTGTTGATTATTATTCCGCTTAGGAAGAAAGTAAATTATAGGAAGATGGTGGTTTATCCGTTGTCGGTTTTAATTGGGATTGTGGCGGCTTATTGGACGGTTGAGAGAGTGTTTTTATAAAACAACTTAAAGCGACAGAAGTCGCTTTAAGTTGTGCCCCGGACCCCGATATAGATCGGGGTACGACCGTTGCGGGTCATCCCGATGTTAATCGGGACTTGTCTACCAATTCCCTGCAATTAAATATTCAAGGTATTTTTGACTTTTTTGTTTCTTTAAACGAAGTTCTTCATTTCTTGCGTCCTGTTCGGTAGTAAAGTTTTTCGTTGCCTTAATCTGATAAGGCCTGCAATTTATGGTAGCTGTTACCATGCCCGCATTGTGTCTTTCAAGCCTTGCATCTACATCTGCGCTATACCCGATGTAATAGCGATCACATTCTTCAGAGTATAATATATAGACCCAATACATAAAACAACAAAAGCGACGATGTCGCTTTAAGTTGTGCCCCGGAACGGAGTTGAACCGTTACGACCGTTGCGGGTCACAGGATTTTAAGTCCTGCGTGTCTACCAATTCCACCACCGGGGCAATTATTTACTGCTAAAAAGAACTAAATTTTTAAAACAAATCAAACCATTGCGACCGCTATGTGTCTTCCCGATATTGATCTGGACGTGTCTACCATTCCGATAGCTATCGGAACCACCACCGGGGCAATATTTTCAAAAAAAATCCTCCGCCTACCGGGCAAGAGGATTGTTGGAGCGGAAGACCGGGCTCGAACCGGCCACCTCGACCTTGGCAAGGTCGCGCTCTACCAAATGAGCTACTTCCGCTTGTTTGCGAAGTGTTCTACCATCCCGATAGCTATCGGGAGAGCTACTTCCGCATGGACTCCGGAACCAGATAACTATCGGGTCTGTTCCGGACAAATATGAATGATCGGAACAGCGTTCCGATTTCCAAAGAACTAGAGGGGTGCAAATATAGGCATTAGCCCTTTTGCAAAAAAAAATTTGTAGAAATTATTTGTACTTAGGCGTGTACAAAGTACTCTCCTGTACCGGTACATTGGGTTTCTCAAAGCGTTTGGTAGCCAGCATGTAGCAACTGCCAAAAATTAACGCCACAATACAGGCTATTTGCAGGTAAAATAAAAAGGCGGAAGAAGATACCCAGTTATGTGTAAAGTCTCTATCCTGTACTTTTTCGAGTTCTTGCTGGAATTCGTTTGATGGAGTCGCCATTCTTAAAATATTGTGTTGCAAAAATAGGGTTTCGGTCTAAATAATTGATTATGTTTTGTTGACAATTTTAGAGAAGGTTTTTTTCTTGTTGATGAAAAACTGCCAGATTAGGTTTTTGGGCAAAACACCCTCTAATTGACCTTTTCGGGATAGAGGAAACGGACTTTTTTGTTGGTGAAAAAGAATCCAGTTTAGAAAAGCGAAATGAGCTTTTACGATGGCCCAAAAATATCCCACATCTCCGGTTAGCAAACCTCTCCACGCAGCCATCGCATCCAGGGATACCCGGACAGGTAGAGCCCATAGTTTTTTTGAGAGTGGCCAGTTTTTGGCCAGCATGATCAGGTTGTTTCTAAAATTAAGGAAGGTCTTTTTTGAATTACCTCTTTGCAAGGTACCGCCACCTACATGATAAACGACAGCGGAAGGGCAGGAGTATATCTTATCCCCGGCCAGTTGGATCCGCCAGCAGAGATCGATCTCTTCCTGGTGAGCAAAAAAATATTCATCCAGTCCTTTCAGTTCATGAAATACGGAGGACCGGATAAATAAGGCAGCACCAGTTGCCCAAAAGACGGGTTCTGATTTGTCATATTGCCCATGATCCTCTTCAGATATTTCAAATACTCTTCCCTTGCAAAAAGGATAGCCGTATTTATCTATCCATCCACCGGCCGCTCCGGCATATTCAAATAAGTTTTTATTGTGGTATGCAAGGATTTTTGGTTGACAGGCTGCAATCGACGTATCGCTTTCTAACAGGTCAACCATCGGTTCAAGCCAGTTGGGGGTTACTTCTACGTCCGAATTTAACAGCACATAGTAGTCGGAACTGATCTGTTTTAATGCCTCATTGTATCCTTTGGCGAATCCCCAGTTGCCGGCATTTTGAATGATACTTAGGGAAGGGTAATGAGTTTTTAAAAAATCAATGGAGTCGTCTTCGGAATTATTGTCAACAATTATTATTTCATGATTGGAATAAGTAGAGGCTACCACGGATGGTAAGAACCGCTCCAGGAATTTTCTTCCGTTCCAGGTGAGAATGACGATAGCTACTTTGGGTAAGGGCTTCAAAGGTTATTCATAAATTTGATCAAACGTACACAAAGTTTCTTAAGAGTTGCCAACTTTTGCAGCCACCAGGAAGGTTTCTATTGTTGAAAGTGGGCAACTCTTTTACGGGATGATTGCAAGAAAAATCTGGCAGGGCGGTTTATCCTTATTAAATTCGGCGCATGTTTCAACAACTTTTGAATTGGCGGGTCGGTCTGGCTTTTATTGCTATCCTGATCGTATCCGGTACTATTGTTTATTCGCAGTATGTAGCACGAAAGATCGCCAGGGAAGAACGGGCAAGGGTTACTGCTTTTGGTGAATCGTTAAAAATAAAAGCGCTAAGCGAGGATCCCAATGTATTATATTTTACCAACCAGATAGCCGTGGAGAATGACGATATTCCTATCATTGAAACCAATGAGCGGAATATTCCCACCGGGATACATATCAATCTCGATTCGGCAAAATTGATCCGTGATACTGCATATCTCCGCAAAATGGTCAAGAAATTTGCAGGCATTAATGATCCCGTAATGGTGGAGATAACGCGGGTGCCAATTACAACGTATGTTAAATATTATTATGGAGAATCAAGATTGCAAAATGAGGTTCGCTGGTATCCGCTGGTACAATTGGTGATCGTCGGTTTATTTATCATTGTTACCTTATTGACACTGCGCAGCAGTTACCGCTCCGTCCAAAACCAGGTTTGGGCGGGCATGGCCAAAGAAACGGCCCATCAATTGGGGACACCGGTTTCGTCATTGGAAGGTTGGGTAGAAGTGATGAAAGAAAAATCCGAGAACCAGCCTTTCGTTCATGAACTGGCTAAAGATGTAGGGCGTTTGCGGTTGGTGTCTGATCGTTTTGGAAAGATCGGGAGTAAACCTCACCTGGATAATTTAGACATCATACACCAGGTAACTGATATGGTGGAATATATCAGGAAGCGATCTCCGGGCTCTGTAAGCTTCATTGTTAATACGCATAACCGGGAATCGATTAATGCCATGATCTCCGCTCCCTTGTTTGACTGGGTAATCGAAAACCTGTTAAAGAATGCACTGGATGCTATGGAAGGCAAGGGTAGTATATGGATAGATTTGAAGGAAGAAAAGAACGCCGTGATAATTGATATCGCGGATAATGGCAAAGGCATTGCCAGTCAAAATATTTCTAAAGTGTTTAAACCGGGATTTACCACTAAGAAAAGGGGATGGGGACTTGGATTAAGCCTTTCCAAACGGATTATCTCACAATATCACAAGGGAGAGATATTCGTTAAGCATTCCGAGCCTGGAAAAGGAACTACTTTCAGGATTGTTTTGAAGAAAAGATTGGAAAGCTGATAGATTGAAAGTTTAGTGAGAAGGCGCAAATCTTTATAAGGTTCTCAACTTTTCAACTTGCCAACTTTTCAACTTATCTGTTATATTTGCAGCCTCCCGAATAAGTCGGGACAAGCTGCCCAGGTGTTGAAATTGGTAGACAAGCCACTTTGAGGTGGTGGTGCCCGAAAGGGTGTGCTGGTTCGAATCCAGTCCTGGGCACGAGAGTGGACAAATCGAAAATTGATTCGGTTTGTCCATTTTTATTTTGGTGAGGCGAACCTTTTTTTCACTTTCATTTCCCCACCTTGTTATCCAATTGTTGTAAAAACTGTTCTGCATTGTTTAAATGAAGCTGTTGTTTTTCCGTTGGCATTTTATCAAAAGTATTTACGAGCATCCCTAAACGCGGGTTTTTCAAAAAGAAGCTCCGATGCACATGCATAAACCGCCAGAACAATCCATCCCATACAGGTTGCCAGGCACCTTTTTCATAATCGCTCATCTTCATCAAATAATTGCTGCCGCTTATATAGGGTTTTGTAGTCATCAGCCCGCCATCGGCAAACTGCGTCATGCCGTACACATTGGGAACCATTACCCAATCGTACGCATCAATAAATAGTTCCATGAACCACCGGTACACTTCATCGGGGTCAAATTCGCATAACAGCATAAAATTCCCCAGCACCATCAGTCTTTCTATATGATGACAATAACCTGTTTGTAAAATCTTTTTAATAGTTATATCAATGGGGGCCATACCTGTTTCACCCGTCCAAAAACGGGCAGGTATCTTTCTTTTAAATTTCCAGTAGTTGGTGCTGCGTTGTTTGCCGCCCTCACGTTCATACACGATGTGGATGAATTCCCGCCAACCCATTATTTGCCGTACAAATCCTTCTAAGGAATTTAACGGGATGCTGTATTTTTTTGCTGCTTCCAAAGCTTTGTCAATGATCTGCTGTGGTTGCAGCAGCCCGATATTGAGCATGGGTGTCAACACCGAATGATGCAGCACTGCTTCTTTCGCTACAATAGCATCCTCATAGATACCAAATTTTTCAAACCGGCTTTTTAAAAAATCATCCAGCCAATTCTCAGCATCCTCAAATGTTACCACAAATAAACAGTGGCCGTTGATAGCGCCATAATTATTAAAAAAATGTTGCTGCACATATTTGCGGGCTTCACCTACATATTTACTCTCCTTGGGTAGTTCAAGCAATGGCGCTTTTTCTTTTTTAGGAAATCGCTGCCGGTTATCCGCATCAAATGTCCATTGGCCACCTTCTGGATTTTTATTGTTGTCTATTAAAATATTTCGTTGCTTCCGTTGCCAGGTATAAAAATCCGTTTGAAAATAGGAATTCTTTTTACTGAAATAGTCCTCCACACTTTGCAGGGTATTCAAAAAATTGGGGCTGTCGTAAATGTGCAGGGCTATTTTATTTGCGGTGCAGGCCACCTGCATTCTTTTATGTAACCAGTCATCAGCCAACCCCGCGACATAGATACCGGTTATTTTTTGTTTGGCCAGGGTTGCTACCAATTGCCGGCAATCATTTTCATCTGCGGCCGTTTCTATGTAATTGACGGTGTATTTATTTTGTTGCAACCAGTTTTCGTAAAATTTCATGCTGGCCCTGTGTAAGACCAGTTTTTGTTTGTGAAAATTGTATTGCCGGAAAAATAGCCATTCTTCTACCAGGTAAACGGTCCGGCTTTTTTCCAAAGCCGGGTGATTTTGAAATAACTGGTGCGGAAATACAATTGTAACGTCATTTGCCATGACAGGATAAACAATAGTACAGGTCTTATGTTTGGAGAAGTAGCTTCTTTTTAGAGGATTTTTTCTTCCACGAAAATTTCCGTTAACGTAATGTATTCTTTGTAATTACAACAAACTGTGGCGTTAATCATGACGGACACAGCAGGCACTTTTATGCGGCAAAGCCGGCTCATCAATTTTGAAAAGTATACGCATACTCTATTCTCCCGGTCAGTTCTTTTTGTTTATTAAACAACGCTTCTTTTGTTTTCAGTCCTTTTTCATTGTATAAATAACGCCAGATAAGATAATCAGGATTATTGCTGGACAGAATCGTCATTTTCTGGATGATCCTGTCGGCATCGTCATATTCAAACATTACCGTGGGGAGTAATTTTTGGGCTTTCTTGTTAAACCTAACAATATCCGTCAGCCTGTTTTTTTCATCGTAATAATAGTAAATAGGATCAATACCGACTCCCCGCCTGAAAAGTTGCTCATCCGCCACATTTTTATTTTCCTCTAGTGATAAACGATACTCACTGCTATCTGTTCCACTAACTATCCTCCATAATTTTTCGGGTCTGCCCGCTGCATTATAGACATACTGATGTTCTACAATTTCATTAAAGTCCTGCAGTGAATCTTTTGTCGTGGTTTTTATTGAAGTAATATTGCCACCGTTATCGTATGTATAAACGGTACTGCTTTTAATATCACCGGATGAATCAACGATGCTCATTAGTTTGAACTGGTTGTCAAATTGATAATATTGACGGCTTACCTGCTGACCATTGCGGGTGGTGATCTTTAATATTCTTTTTTCGGCATTTATTTCCTGCCACTCGTTGAAGTCTGTTGTTTTCGCCCCCCGGGCATCATAACCGGTGGCGGTAATGGTCTTTACTTTCTGCTGCGTGTAGATTTTCATTTTTTCACCTGTTATACGGGCATCCAGTATATCATTGTAGTAATATTGACAAAAAGACACAGCAGGGAAGACAAGGGCGATACCGATTAAGATGTTTTTCATTATTGTGATATAGATTGTTGGCAAAAGTACTTGAATTATCCAGTAACGAAAAACAAGGCGGTTCTTGTCTTTTTGTACTTATTTTTAGAAAAATTTTACATGTCCCATAGTGCTGAAAGAATAGAGAAGGATTGCCTGAACTGCGGCACCACGGTACAGGGCAAATACTGTCATGTTTGCGGGCAGGAGAATATTGAACCCAAGGAGACTTTTTTAGGAATGGTAAGCCATTTCTTTAATGACATCACCCATTTCGACGGCAAGTTTTTTACGACGTTGAAAGACCTGGTATTGATGCCGGGTTTTTTATCGGCTGAATATATGAAGGGCAGACGGGCCAGTTACCTGAATCCCGTGCGGATGTATGTTTTTACCTCCGCTATCTTTTTCCTGATCTTTTTCAGCGTCAGCGATCCTAAAAAAACTTTTGAACTGGTGGACAATGAGGTGCCGATGAGTTTAGGGACGCGGGATTCACTTTTGGAAGAGCTAAAAAAAGAATTTGAGAGTCAACCGGATGATATCAATTTACAGAAACAAATAGCGCTGTTAAAAGACACATCGAAAAGTGTCTCTTACAAAGATCTGCTTCCTTTTTCAGGCAATTTCATCAACACCATTGGATATCATTATAAAACCAGGAAAGAATACGATTCTATTCAGCAGGCAAGACCCCCGGAAAAACAGGATGGGTGGCTGAAAGCTATATGGAATAAGAGAGCTATCCATGTCAATGAAAAGTATCGCCAAAGATCCCTTTCATTGGCCAGTTTTTTTGATGCCTTGATGCATAAGCTGCCCTATCTTTTATTTGTGTCGCTGCCTTTTTTTGCACTGATCCTTAAATTGCTTTATTTAAGAAGAAAGCAATTTTATTATGCTGATCATGGTATCTTTTCCATTCACCACTATATTCTGAGTTTTATACTTTTGCTGTTTGTTTTTCTTTGGGATAAAATGGATAAAATAACGGGTTGGAGTATATGGCAAATACTTATTGGCGTTACACTTTTTGCATGGCCGATATTCCTGTTCCTGGCAATGAAACGTTTTTACAGGCAAAGTATCGGCAAAACATTTATAAAATTCGTTTTGTTAAATATTATTGGTATTATGTTATTAGCAATACTACTGCTCTTCTTTTTCCTTTTTTCTGTTTTTCAACTTTAATACAATAGCATGAGCGAGACTCTGACCGAATCTTTTTTGAAATTAGTATCAATCATGGATGACCTTAGGGAAAAATGTCCCTGGGACAGGAAACAAACCATTCAAACCCTACGGCAGCTGACCATCGAAGAAACCTATGAACTGGCGGATGCCATTACGGAGGAAGATTGGAAGGGGATAAAAGAGGAGTTGGGTGATCTTTTGCTCCATATTTTATTTTACGCAAAGATCGGCAGCGAGCAAAAGCAGTTTGAATTACAGGAGGTGATCAAACAGGTAAGTGAGAAGCTCATTTTTCGCCACCCACATATTTATGGTGATCCCGACAATAAAGGCGAGCTGGTGGAGGTTAATAATGAGGAGGATGTTAAAAGGAACTGGGAGAATTTAAAGTTGAAGGAGGGTAAAAAGTCCATTTTAGGTGGAGTACCAAAGTCACTCCCGGCTACGGTGAAGGCAATGCGCCTGCAGGAAAAGGCCAAACAGGTTGGCTTTGAATGGGAGAATAAGGACCAGGTTTGGGAAAAAGTGGAAGAGGAAATGAAGGAGTTGAAAGAGGTGATCGGCACTGGTCAGCAGCACAAGGTAGAAGAGGAGTTTGGCGATCTGGTATTCTCATTGATCAATTATGCACGGTTTTTGCAGGTGGATGCCGAAAATGCACTGGAACTGACCAATAAGAAATTCATCCACCGCTTCACCCAGATGGAACAACTGGCTTTAAAGGACGGAAAAGACCTGACAAACATGAGTCTCGAAGAGATGGATAACATCTGGACTAGTATAAAACAACAAAGGGATAAGTGAAGCCAATCATTAGAAATAATCTGATTTGGAAATTTAGTTTGCTGTTAGCGGCAGCCTTTCTATTTGTTCTTTCTTTTGTTTTTAATAAGCTATATACCAACCGGTCTTCTGTAGCCGAGGAAGTAAGGCATGCCGAGGAATACCTGCACCAGCAGGAAAGGGATTTCAATAGATTTCTTGATGATACTTCATTTATTTTCCGCCTGGTGGAGAATAAAGAATCCGTCGATGAAATGGAAAAGTTCGCCCGGAAAGACTATGGTGTTTTTATTTATAGAGTAAACAATTCCGGTACACTTTCTTTGAGTGCGTGGAACAACCAGCTTGCTTTGCCACCTGCTGAAACT
>JANOCH010000717.1:0-2196 GCA_031412015.1 Chitinophagaceae bacterium | reverse complement strand
CCCGCCCAATAATGAAGTAGTGAATAGCCGGACCAGGTCAGGCGCTCCCGACGAAGAATACATTCCTTTTTTCTTCAGCAGGTGTTTGCATTGCCCGAATGTGCATTTGTCGGCCCCATCAAAAATAAAATCATATTGATCCTTGTCTTTTGTAAAATCCTCTGTTTGGTAGTCGATTATTCTATCAGCTCCTATTGATCTTACTAATTCACCGTGCTGACCGCGGCACACCGCCGTAACAGATACACCATAAAACCTGAAAAATTGCACCATCGAGGAACCAATAGCACCCGTGGCGCCATGCACCAATGCTTTTTGACCAGCCGTTGGTTTCATTTTTTGAATGACATTCATCGCATAAAATGCGCCTTCAATACAAGCGACCGCCTGCTCATAGGGAATGTCGCCGGGAATGCGGATCATGTCTTTTGTTTCCGCCAATGTAAGGTAATGTGCATGAGATTGTAATCCTAAAAACTCAAAGCCCATTACCCTGTCCCCGGTCTTAAAATTCTTTACATATTTAGCGGTAGCTTCGGCCTGTCCCACAAAGTCTGTTCCGGTGATCTTTAAATGTGGCTTGAATAGTCCTGTTAAAAACCGCATAAAAAAGGGCTTGCCCCATAGAATATGACAATCTGTTCTGTTGACTGTAGTGGCATATACTTTTATCAGCAATTCATTGTCTTTCGGAGTGGGTTTTTCCACTTCCAGTATACTTATTACTTCCGGTTGACCATATTGTACATGAACAGCGGCTTTCATTTATCAAGGGGTTTAGGAATGATGTGTATGCCCCGCAATGAGGCATGAGTTCGTTCAAATCTAATGTTTATCTGTATAAACAGAAGTAAAAAATGAAGGCAGGCAACAAAGAGTTTTAATTGAATGTAAATTTTGTTTTTTGCAGGGGGACGGCGGTCTGTATTTTTGAAGCCGTTAATCCTTTTCAATACTCGCTGTCTATGATCATCCCTATTGCCGTCACGGCTTACCTTATCGCCGGTATATTTTATTTCGGGTCGAAAAAAGCCGGGTATAGTCATCTCAAACATACCATCAGCGAATTGGGAGAAGCAGGTACGGCCCGGGAAAAGCAAGTGGGCTTTGGTCTTTTTCTCCCTGTGGGAATTGGTTTATCGGTGATTGCCTTTACCAATTGGGATCATGAGATAGTAAGAGGTTTGGCTGCCTGTCTTGCGGTGGGTTACCTGGTAGCCGCATTTTTTCCCTGCGATATAGGCTCACCGGCAAGCGGAAGCTGGAAGCAACAGGTACATAACCTTGGTGGATTTATAGAATATGCGGGTGCTATATTTTTTTTAATGAAAGCAAGTGAGTACGGCATGCTCGTTTTTGGTATCGATTTTAAGATTATCGCATTTATCGTGCTGGTTTGTGTCATCATTACTTCTATTCCCGGCAACCGTGTAAGAGGGTTGGCCCAGCGAGTGGCTGAGTTTTTGTTGTTTGGGTGCGTTGATCTTTTTGTCGTGAATATCGGTAACTAGAAGGAAGAGGTCAGTCGGTTAAGTCGGTCGATTTTAAGAAAATTTCTCATGCGCCATTTGATCTGTCCAACCGGGCAATTCTGAAATAATAATTGTGATCTGGCTACAACCCGCTTGTTGTGAATCCAGCTATTTATCAAAAGTAAATGAAACAAACAATGCTCAAAAGCTGAGGGGTTTGTATACAAAAGGAAGTAAGAATGGTTATTCTTCAAATGGCGTAAACTTAATGTCATATCCATGAGGGTTTTCTTGCGGAGGTATAGAAGGGTCCGTGTAATAGATTTGGATATCACCGGTAATTTCGAAGCTGATTTGTTTTCCAATCACCTGGATCATATCAGCGGCTTCTTCGTCAGATCTCGCCCAGGCTTTCATCCCTATAAACGCTTTTCCTGGCGGACAAATAAAGCCATCCTGGAGTTCACCGGCAATTCCTTCGGCAATTAATGTTACATGTTTAAACGGTGTCTGAATCTTTCCACCTTCGGGTCTTAGCTTCCCGTCATTGTCTGCGTTTTCCATAAACCGGGTGTTTCAAAATGCCCCCAACATTTTGTCTTAGTGTGATTATTTTTTTCAAATCTAACTATTTATCAAACAGGGTAAAAATGACGGCCTTTTTAACTCTGGTTTTTACCGACAATCCCGTGGGATTCCGGGATTTCGGGGAGCAGGTATTTTT
>JANOCH010000716.1:0-3161 GCA_031412015.1 Chitinophagaceae bacterium | reverse complement strand
TATTTTTTTAAATTGGTCAATGGCCAATACCAGGTTAGTAAGAGGACTTTTTATATCATGGGAAATCGTATCTAACAAAATTTCATGGTCTGCTATTAATTTTTCCTGTTCTTTTAAGTCTTTTATGCGCATGGTGATTTCAACAAAAGTGATAATGACACCATCCGTTTTATTATCTTTTATTTTTACGTAAGGAATGATATTCATCTGGTACCATCTGAGGTCAGTGGTTTGAATTTCTTTTTCCAGGATTTCATTACTCTCAATCACTTGTTTAATATTTTCTATAATTGTCGGAAAACGAAAGTTGTCTTTGATATCGGAGATAGAGCGTCCAACATCACTGGCCGACAACCTGAACTGTTTCATAGCAGGCGGTGTGAATTTTTGCAATTTTAGATCACCGTCTATAAATAATTGAGGTATGATCGTGTTTCTGAAATAGTTTTCCAGCTCGTCATTCTGCTCAATAAGGTTTTGTATTTGTTCGTTTTTGTCGGGCATAGTTCAGGATTTAAATGATTAATAAGGAAAGTGGTTTGTACGGCTACGAAGCTGACAATACCTTTATTAACCCTAATACAATTTTTTTCGAACATAATTAGCGGGAAAGAGAGTAAAACTATGCTAAAAGAAACAAGGTTCAACAAGTGTTATTTAAGAGCCTGTGCTTTAATAAATTGTTGCGCTCAATCAAGAAAGGCTGAATGTTAAAACCTCCAACCTGCATTCCATGGCCATCCTGTAATGCTTCCGATGTCAGAAAACAATTGCGGGTTTGTTTACTGATTAACAGCTGGAATATATTATTGTTTATTTCTTCAACAGATGCTCTATCGGAATGGCCTCCAGGTAAGGAGTTAAATGTTCCGCTTTATGAAATACCCTGTACTCCCGGATCTCTTTGCTTTCCTGGCAACAATAGGCTTCTACATAATAATCCGGTAACTGGAAAAGGAATACCATGTAATTCGAAATCTCCATTTTGGCAATCGGAACACCTTCCTGTAATACAGTAGATCTCTTTTCTTCCTGGGTTAACAACATAAATTCTGATAGTTTCATAAATGCCGGTTTTAATACAGTTAAGTTAAAAATGCAATTACTAAACCCGTTGCTGGCAGAGACGAATCCCTGGCGCTAACGAAAATCAATGAACTTTAGAGGCTGAGGCGTTAACTAACAAAAAATGAGGCTGGACTGAAAATTTGCCATTGAATGGCGGGATGCAGGAAACAAATATAATAGCGATTTTGGACTTACCAAATTTATTTATCGGAAGATTGAGGGATCCATTCCTCGGATAACCGTTGGTCCTTAGTATTGACGCCAAACGATGTCGTCAACAAAACTCAGCTCCTTTATTTTCCGGGCTTCGAAGGACGGACCTCTATCTTACTGGGCAATGTTCTTGGATTCATTAATAGAAGATCAGCGACCAACTGGCCGATATCTTCCGGTTGTATCTTCCATCCGTCTGCTTCTGAAGGAAGATGATTGTTAAAATGAGTGGATACAGAGCCGGGCATAATCGTGGATACTTTGATACCATATTTTCTGAGGTCAAGCATGATCGCTTGTGTAAATCCCACCAGCCCGAATTTACTGGCATTATAAGCGGCGCCATTTTCAAAAAAATTAGTGCCAGCAAGGCTGGCAATCGTAATAATATATCCTTTTGATTGCTTCAGGGCGTCAAGACTTGCCTTTACACTGTTGAAAACGCCGGTAAGATTGGTGTCGATGGTATCTTTCCAGTCTTCTGGGGACAACTGGTCGATGGGGGCAAAATGACCCACACCTGCATTGGCGATCAACACATCCAATTGTCCGAAATGGGCGATTGCCGCTTTGACGGCTTTTGTTTCTGCATCCATCGAACTTACCTTCGATTCAATGGCTAATACTTTTGAAGCGTCATTGGCCAATGAGGCAGCCGCCTGCTTCGCTGCGCTGAGCGATCTGCTGGTGATAGCCACTTTCATTCCATGATCGAGTAATATTTTGGCTACGCCATAACCAATGCCTTTGCTTCCGCCGGTTATATAAGCTACTTTATTGGTAAGATCGTTTGACATCGTATAATTTTTTATTGATAGTGTTTAACAAATATCCGCCATTGATGGTTTGAAAGAATACAAATTAATTCATTTGCTTCTGGCAAACTGTGTTTTTTAAACAACGATCCAACTTTTTTAATGCATTTGATTTTATCCCGATAAAGTTAAAAAAATGGAGCCGTTATTCAGCTCCATTCTAAAATACGTTATTGAACTCTTCGTACACGAAAGCTACAGGTGGCCGACACCATTACATTTTTCCAACGTTCCCTCATAGTAGCAGTAAAATTACCGGCGATATATTCTCCCGGTCCGCCATATTCAGTAATGGTAATATTGATTGGGTTGTCTATCAAATATTCAATACGGGATGGGTTGCCCCGGAATAAAAGCAATGAATTGAATGCGCCGATAGAATGGGTTCCGGGTGATTCGCCTCCCTGGATATACATGCTAACCCATTCAAAATTGAAAGGGTCCTGGTGGTTTCGCTGGGATTCAATATAGGTTTGGTTATTACTGGTTCTGCCGGCTGTAATTGAATCGATGGGTGATCTGAAATTAAATGTATCGGTACCGGCGATAAAAAAAATAAATTGTTGCAGCGATACACCACAGGCGTTCGCATTGACTGTATAACTACCGGCACTTACGCTAATGACCGAAGGAATACTCTGCTGACCGGCATCAATATCTGTTGCAATCAAGTTCAGGTTTTCCGGGGCGGCACTGCAACGTGATATCGGAATAGAGTAATTGCCATTATTTATAGCGGCCCTGTAGGAAATTCCTTCAAGAAAGAGATCTACAAAGCCATTGGAGACAGGAGCCTGGTTGCATTTCAGTATGGTTCCTGAAACAGTAATATTGGCTCCGGCAGGAGTCGTAACCGTTACAATACCCAGGTCAGTATCTGAATTGAAAGGCCCGATGGTTTCCGTATGCAACAACGTATTGCATTTGTTATACACGGTCATTTCTATCGGCACCGATACGGGCACCGCTCCACTAGCAATACCAGTAGAGTCTGTAATTCCATATCCCTTTGAATTGTTTTGCGTATTTCTTAGTATGATCCTGTAACCGGGAAGTAATGCCTGG
>JANOCH010000715.1:0-4123 GCA_031412015.1 Chitinophagaceae bacterium | reverse complement strand
TCCTCTTGCTTGAGGACGTCGTTCATATACGCAGGTGGAAACAAGCGGTAAGTGTCAGGGTCATTGTCTGCCAGCAACACTACACGGAACTTTACAGTTGGTGTGTTCCGAAACTCAAAATTCCATCGTTCGTCGTTTGATTTCTCCCGGTTCTTATCCATAAAAAAATAGGACAGGTAAGATTCTTTATCTCCGTATACGGAAGCTTTGTTGTCAAATTTTAAAACCGGGGCGCCATTATAATTCCTGTATTTCACTTTCATACCATTGGCCATGGTAAAACGATACTGCTGGTATAAAGTGGGGTAGTTATTTGCCAGTGAAAAAATAAAAGGAGTGAACTGAACACCCTCGGTCTTCATATCCCAGTTAAAAGTTGACCGAACGGTATAATCGATGATGTCTCCGACTTCGAGGTTTGGAATAGCGATCTTCATGGACCGGATACTCAGTTTATAAAAGATCGGTTTGTAAATAGCCGGTATATCATTTTCTTCTTCGATGGCCGTGGTCATATCGATGATCTCTTCTTTACCTGAAGCTTTGATGATCTTATAGGTAGCTTTTCCATCTCTCCCCATGGTTACATAAAAGAAGGTAGAAAATTTTTCCAGCGCATTCTTATCCTGCAGCTTGATCCGCTTATGAATATACTCGCTGATCTTAACGAGGGTAGTTGTATTTCTGCCTGAACCCACACGGGTAAACAGGTATTCACTGCGCTGGCCGATGATGACAGCACTCTCGTTTTTCCAGTTTTCCGGAACGGCGGTTACATTGAATTCATTTTCGATGTTCACTCCCAGTTCGGGGGCCTGCGAAGCCGCATTCAGGACAACACCTACTGCTATCAGCGCAATAAAACATTTCCTCATACTCAAAAATTTAAATAGCTTATTTGACCAGCACTACCTGGTCGTTATAGAATTTATTGATGCTTGAAATAAAAGAATTCCACTCGTTAAAAGTCGCCTTGTGAAGTATAGGCTTGTTCACCACGATCGTTTTAGTATAAACGATGCTTTTGCCTTTGTTGGTAAAGCTTCCTTCAAACGAATAATCCGGCGTTGACTTTTTAAAGGCTTCCGGCAGGTAATCCACTTTGTAACCAGCAGGTATCGTCAACTCGGCCTGTGAAGTGAGATAATATTTTTGATTGAATTCGTAATCGTTTTTTCTGTCGGCATCGAATTCAAACCCTGAAAATTCCTTGTCCCAATCCATTACAACGTATAATTCATTACCTGTTTTTGTTACCTGGTTATTCGCGGTAAAATCAAAACTTACCTGTAACGCTCTTTGACGGTCGTTAAAATCAGGTTCCTTAATATTATTCACGACGACATTATCGTTGCTTTTTTTCAAAAAGTTTGACAATGCGTCTTTTTTATTCTCGGAACGAATAGACGAATAGACCCGCTGCAGCAATATTTTCGATTCACCATTGTATTCAACCGCCATATTGCCTTTGAGGGTTCCCTCTTCGATATTCATTTTTGTTACTGTCTTCACCCTGTTTCTGTCTGCCGGAAAATCAGGTATCTTATCAATGATATATTTATCTCCGTCTTCTATCAACACCTGTTTGCCCTGTATTCGCTGCGCATAATCGTTCAGGGCGATAAAATCTTCCGTGCCATCAAGGAAGAATCGTTTGCCATTTAATATGACGGTACAGATCATGTGATTATCCACTGCGAGGGAGGGTAAGGAGTAATCGTAGGGAAGATCGGAAGTGCCGATCCAGGTCAGGCGGGCATCATATCCTGCCAGTTTCAGCATTTCCTTAAGAAGATTTGCTTTCCCTTTACAATCACCATATTTTTTATTCAACACGTTTTGGGCGGCATCGGGTTTAAAACCCATGATACCATTTTCAAAAGCGATATACCGGATATTATCCTGCACCCAGTAAAAGATTGCTTCTATCTTTTCCATATCCGTTTTCTTAGAAGACATAAGCGCTGTAACCCTTTCCTTCAACGCAGCGGGGTCATTACCAATAGAAGAACATACACTATGATACCAGCCGTAAAGGTCTTTTACTGATTCAAATAGTACATTGCGTTGTCCGTTTTCCGTAAACGCCTTGTTTACACAAATAATATGCGGGTAACTGATAGCATGATGAGGAGAAGATGATTCCCGTTGAAAAGCAGGAACATCTTTCATTTTGTACGTAATACGTGTTACATCATTCTCTTTAACTGAAGTTTTTTCAATGCCTGCATTCGAAAAATTAAACTCTCGCAGATCAGTTTCCAACCAGGAGGGAATACGATACTCAATGATCTTTTCCACCGAGGGAACAGGATTGTGAAAATATAACGAGGTAAGGTATTTAACATCCCTAAAATTGTTCTGGTAAGAATATGTAAAACTTTCTCCTTTCTTTTCGAGGGGAAATTTTATGGAGCATACTTTTGAGTCACTGTGAAAAATATCGTCTTGCTGGTAGGAGCCGCAAAGTTTTTGAACCATTACCTCTTTGCCTTTTGTATTGATCACTTTCAGGTTATCAATAACTACTTCGTCATTGAAGAACAATCCATCGTTGTACCTTATAAAATCTTTTACGGGAACGATCACTATTTCTGTGGTGACGCCGGCCATGACCTTTCCTTCACCTGGTTTAGGATTTGGATTCAGCGAAAAGGATACTATCTCTTTGTGTGACCAGGCGACAACTTCTTCTTTTGGAAACTGGGTCTTCCATTTACTAACATTGGCAGCAAAATCGACTTGTGAAAAAACGGGAAGATAAAAACCAATGGCTATTAGACAAGATAAGTATCTGGCACTACTAAGGAGGTTCATGAGGTGGCGGTAATTTTACGGACGAAAAATAGCTTTTTACGCTGGAAATTCCTATAGGGGTTTTAATATATTTTGCCCCGGATTTCAAGCCCACCGTGCTTTAGCTGGTTACAGGAACTGACATCCGTCTTGATGATTATATATCAAATTCTCCCTTCATATAAAAAACACATTTCCCGCCCATGATAACCCGGTCGCCATTTTGCTCGCAATAAATGTCACCGCCGCGTTCGGACAATTGCTTTGCATGCAGAATTGTCTTTCCCAATTTTTCACTCCAAAAGGGGATCAATTGTGAATGAGCTGAACCCGTAACAGGATCTTCATCTATGCCGGCTATCGGAGCAAAAAAACGGGATACAAAATCAACCGATTTGCCAGGAGCAGTAATGATCACCTTCTCTCCCATTTTCTTCAATGCTGTAAAATCAGGTTTGGCATTGACCACATCTTCTTCTTTGTTTAGTTCAACTAACATATCCCGGTGCCTGTAAACTGCAACGATTTCATTTATCCCCAATACTTCTTTCAGACCGGATGGATAGTCACTGATCATTTCAGGTTTCCAACTGGGAAAATCCATCCACAGTTCATCCTTCTTTTTCCTGACCGTAAGCAAGCCGCTTTTGGAGCTGAACGTCACCGATCTTTTCTTTTCTTTTAAAATAGTAAAAATGACAAAGGCAGATGCCAGTGTAGCATGACCGCAGAGGTTGATCTCAAGCGCAGGAGTAAACCAGCGGATGTCATAATCAACACCTTTCACCGCCGACGGAACGAAGAATACGGTCTCGGCCAAATTATTTTCCATAGCCAGTTTCTGCATTAATTCGTCCGGCAACCATTTTTTTAAAGGAACAACCGCGGCAGGGTTGCCGGCAAATAATTTATCCGTAAATGCATCTATTTGATAAAGCTTTAGTTTCATCTTTTATTCTTTTCATTATAAAAAACGGGCAATGACAGCTTAAACCAAAATGCCAGCACCCGTATCGCGAAGATAGCGACGATGCAAAGGATCCTTGTGAGGTTTGCATCTACATTTAACCATTCGAGTAAAAAATAAAGAAGACCGCCTGCAATGCAGGCCATCGCATAAATTTCTTTCCGGAAAAGCAAGGGAACGTTGTTCAGCAAAACATCCCTGATCACACCGCCAAAGCATGCCGTGATAGTACCGAGTGCAATACAAATGCCCGGACTAAAATCTTTTGACAATCCCATTTCCAAGCCGATGATGGTAAACAATCCCAAACCCAAGGCATCAAATAAAAACAAAGTTGTTGTGAGCTGTTTCAGGTAGCGG
>JANOCH010000714.1:0-2530 GCA_031412015.1 Chitinophagaceae bacterium | reverse complement strand
TATAAAAAAAGAGGGCAGGATCGATGGTCATATATGCTATAAATGTCTTAACTGACTTAGTCCTTACCGTATCTAATACAAACTGGCTGGTGGTGATTTAAAAAATTATTTCAATATCTTCATCGCAAAAAATATATGTTTCTACGTTCTGTATCCACCTTATGGATCATGTCTTTGTTTGCGATCGCTGCCTGTAATAACGAAACACCGGTTAGCGAGGCCGCCACGCCCACGCTTGATAATCTTATACCCAAACCAGTAATGGTCAAAGCTGAAGCCGGTTCATTCAACCTGAGCGATAGTACCACTATTATCGTTTCGCCCGGCAATCCGGATCTGTTGCGTATTGCGAATTATTTGGCTGATGTTTTGAAACCAGCTATGGGTTTTTCTTTGCAAATTGATAGTGTCGCGAAGTCTTCAAATAGTATTGTACTGGGTTTGGTGAATGATAGTTCCTTAACGGCTGAAGGATATGAAGTGAAAATCGCGGCAAATGGTATTGTATTAAATGCGTACAAGCCTGCCGGTATATTTTATGGAATACAAACGATAAGACAATTATTGCCAGCGGCTATTGGGAAAACCAGTGCACAGCCCGGACCATGGCCAATAGCCACCGGTACCATCAGGGATTATCCGGATTATGGAATGCGTGGTTCGATGTTGGATGTAGCCCGCCATTTCTTTGGTACGGATGATGTAAAACGATACATTGATTTTTTAGCTTATTATAAAATGAATACGCTGCACCTGCATTTAAGTGATGACCAGGGCTGGCGGATTGAAATTAAAAAATGGCCGCGACTTACTGAGTATGGGAGTACTACGCAAGTAGGGGGAGGCAAAGGCGGTTTTTATACACAGGAGCAATACAAAGACCTGGTGCAATATGCAGCGGACAGATTTATAACCGTTATTCCTGAAATAGATATGCCGGGTCATACCAATGCCGCGCTTGCATCTTATCCTGAACTGAACTGTAATGAAAAAGATAAGAACCCTAAATTGTATTCCGGTATTGAAGTTGGCTTCAGTACTTTTTGTACAAAGAATGAAAAAGTGTACGAGTTCATCGACGATGTATTGACAGAACTAACAGCCCTTACCCCCGGCCCTTATATTCATATTGGTGGCGATGAAAGTCATGCTACTAAAAAGGAAGATTATATACCGTTCGTCAATCGTGCACAGGCCCTGGTTAAAAAGCAAGGCAAGCTGGTCATCGGATGGGATGAGATCGCTCTGTCAACATTATTGCCCAATTCAGTTGCGCAGTACTGGGCCGATTCCGCTAATTCTAAAAACGCGGTAAAACAAGGAGCAAAAATTATCATGTCCCCGGCCAACCGGTCTTATATGGATATGCAATACGATTCCACCAGCAAATTGGGATTGCATTGGGCGGCTTATATAGAAGTAGACCAGGCGTATAACTGGAACCCGGCTACACTGGTGAACGGTATCGAACGAAAAGATATAATAGGAGTGGAGGCGCCTTTATGGTCGGAAACGATCGTGACCATGAACGACATTGAATACATGGCCTTTCCACGATTGCCTGGTTATGCCGAAATCGCCTGGTCTCCGGTAGCTGGCAGAAGCTGGGATGAATATAAAGTGCGGTTAGGAAATCATGCCGCGCAAATGAAAGCGATGGATATTGACTACTACCCATCGAAGTTGGTCACCTGGAAAGAATAATACCTGGTTAATATTTAGTTGAGTTACCAGCATACATGGCGAAGAGCAGGCTATTAAACTTGTTCTTACGCCATGTATGTTTTAAGTAATAGCCTGTTTGAAAATAATGCGGTTGATATAAAGGGAATGCTGCCCATTGAATGGAGCGGTTTCTCCTTCCAATCATTCAGGCAGTCTTCATAAATTTCCTTTTTTCTCCATCGTCGAAATGGCTAACCTGTAGTAGTGTAATTATTTTTTACTGATCTTATACATATTGCCCGATTCGGTAACCGAGTATAATATGCCATTGTGATAAGCCACGTCGCGATAACGTTCCTTCTTATCTGCCAACAACCTTTCTTCACCTACTACTTTGTTTTTTTCAATTACCAGCCTTACAATATGAGAGCCGCCCAGTCCCCCGATAAATAAATTATTTTTCCATTCAGGAATGCTGTTGCCTTTATAAAAAACCATTCCGCTAGGCGCAACAATGGGATCCCAGTAATAAACGGGTTGTTCCATGCCGGCTTTTTGCTGAATGGCATCACCAATAGCGGGTCCTCCATATTCAATGCCATAGGTAATAGTGGGCCAGCCATAATTTTTTCCGGCCTTTATAATATTCAACTCATCACCACCCCGTGGTCCGAATTCAGCTTCCCATAATTCGCCGGTCACCGGGTGAATGTCCAGGCTCTGGGCATTCCGAATTCCATAAGCGAATATTTCAGGCATGGCATCTTTTTGATTAAGGAAGGGGTTACCTGGAGCCGGCTTGCCCTCTTTTGTTATTTTAAAGATCTTACCCAATCCGGAGTTAAGCCATTGCGCCTGTTTTCTG
>JANOCH010000713.1:0-1707 GCA_031412015.1 Chitinophagaceae bacterium | reverse complement strand
CGAACTCGTAGATCAGGTTTTGGTTTCTCTCACCGGCTCCACCAAGAATAGCTCCCATTTTTAAGCTTGCCGCCAGGAGGACGGAGGTTTTCAATTCGATCATTTTAAGATAGTCGTCAAGGGCCACCCTTTCTTGCTTTTCGAAATCCATATCCAATTGCTGACCTTCACAAACTTCTCTTGCCGATGTATTAAAAAGACTCAATACCTGGTGAAGAAAACTTTTTTGAATTTTATTAATATGTTCATACGCGGCTACCTGCATCACATCTCCCGCGAGAATAGCTGTACTTTCCCCATATTTTTTATGAATGGTTTCCATGCCTCTTCGCAGTGGTGCTTTATCCATGATATCATCGTGGATCAACGTAAAATTGTGAAAGAGTTCAACGGCGGTCGCTACTTCCCAGGCATCCGGCTTTATATCATCAAATAATTCGTTACCCATCAGGCAAAGAACCGGTCTCACTCTTTTACCTCCCATTTTTAAAAAATACTCATTGGCATCATACAATGTAGCCGGTTGCGCGGGAAAATGACGACGATCGAAATATTGTGCGAATTGCTGAGATAGTTGCTCAAATGAATGCATGAACTATATTAATGAGGATTGAATTATTTTTTCTTTTTCCCTTTATGCTTAACCGGTTCTACAATGCTTTCAATAGCAGCCGGGTCACTGGCAGGCACCCATACATAATCCAACTGGCGTTTGATAAGATTGGCAGCCGCCACTTTTATTCTTACTTTATCTCCCATTCTGAATTTTCTACCGCTGCGCATACCAACCAGGCAGTAATCAGATTCTACATGACGGAACTCATCATATTCCAATAGACTATTTACACTCACCAGGCCTTCGCATTTATGCTCCACCGTTTCCACCCAGAAACCAAAACTGGCTACCCCGCTGATCACCCCATCAAAGTCTTCGCCCACATAATTCCTCATGTATTGCACCTGTTTATATTTATTCGCGGTTCTCTCTGAATCCATGGCCGCTCTTTCCCGCTCACTGCAGTGCTTGCATTTCTCCTCCAGCCTCTTATCGGGATCGATCTTTCCATCCAAAACATCCTGCAGGATACGATGAACCATCACGTCAGGATAACGACGAATGGGTGAAGTGAAATGACAATAATGTTCAAAACCCAAACCATAGTGCCCCACATTTTCAATAGTGTATTTTGCTTTGGCCATGGTCCGGATTCCTAATTGCTCCAACACATGTTGTTCAGGCTTTCCATGCGCATCTTTTAAAAGTTGATTAAAAGAAGCGGCGATGGCTTCCGGTGTGGAAGAATCAAACTTATGACCGAATTTATTGGCAAAAGCTATGAAGGGAAGCAGCTTCTCTTCATCAGGAGTATCATGTATCCGGTAAGGAAAAGGCATTGGTTTGCCTTTTATTTTTATTTTAGCAATACTTTCCGCAACATAGCGATTGGCCAACAACATGAATTCTTCAACTAATTGATGTGACTCTTTACTCTCTTTGATAATTATCCCAATAGGATCACCTTTTTCGTCCAGCTTGAAACGTACTTCCTGTGATGAAAAATTGATAGCGCCTTTATTAAATCTTCTCTTGCGCATCTTTTGCGCCAGCTCGTTTAACAGTAATATCTCCTCTGCGTGATCTCCCGCTTTGGTCTCGATGATATCCTGCGCTTCTTCATAAGTAAAGCGGCGATCAGAATGAATGAC